>NZ_JALKVM010000147.1:0-2651 GCF_057440575.1 Johannesbaptistia floridana | reverse complement strand
TTGAGTCTGAATACAACCGTGTAGAGGCATTACAGGGGTTAGCACCCTATTTACCCTCTGATTTGTTACCCGATGCCTTAGAAGCCGCTCTTGCTATTAGGTCTGAATCCTACCGTGCAGAGGCATTACAGGGGTTAGCATCCCATTTTCCTCAGGTATTACCAGAAGCATTAAAAGCCGCTCTTGCTATTGGGTCTGAATACAACCGTGCTATGGCATTACAGAGGTTAGTACCCTATTTACCTGAGGTATTACCAGAAGCATTAGAAGCTGCTAGAGCTATTGGGATTGAAAGATACCGTGCTATGGCATTAGAGCGATTAACAGCCTATTTACCCTCTGAGTTGTTACCATCTGCCTTGGAAGCCGCCCGCGCTATTGGGAATATATACATTCGCGCTACAGGATTACAGGAGTTAGTTAATAGATTAACTTCCATATCTGTTGACAGCTCATTTTTCATAAAAACACTTTATGCTTTAGCTAGTTTAAATCGTTCCCATTTCCTCGAAAATATTCCTCAATTAGCCCCTTCAATTATAAAATTTGGAGGAATTGAAGCTCTTAGAGATATGACTGAAGCTATTCAAGATGTTAGTCGATGGTGGAAATGATTCTAGTATACTCTTTTAATTCATACTAGGTTATTATTTGCGCACTCGCCAACCGAGCGAAATCTCCCACGCGATCGCCATTTTTAAGACAAAAAGAACTCAACAAGTTACAGAAGAGCGATCACCCTCTTTAAATACAAAAAAGCGATCGCCAGGATAAATTCAAAGATAAATTAAAATTAAAAGCCAACCTACAGGTTACTGACATAATTTGGTGCGTTACGGGCTTCGCCCTAACACACCCTACTCATACTACTCATACTAAGGGGGGAATAGTAAAAAGCGATCGCCCTTTTGAGTCTTGAAGTCTTGAAGTAATAAGTAATGAGTAAATACCCTCATCAATGGTGCTATCCTTTATAAACATCTTTCTTAACATAAAACTTTACAAAAACCATAACTTGTGTATCAGTGCTTTTTTAGATTTTGTTTAAGAAAATAATGTATAAAAAAATACATTATTTGGCAAATTAAGTAATTTTACTTAAAACTCCTCTCCCTGCTCCCTGCTCCGGTGCTCCCTTGCTAGACAAGGAGTTCACGAGTTGCTTATAAGGGATAGCTTAACTAAGGGGGGAATAGTAAAAAGCGATCGCCTAAAATTTATTTTCTTGGTCGAAAAATATGACTATGTTCTGGATGATATAATCGCGACCTAGTGGGTAAAGAAGAATCTAAACTAGCTAAGGCAGGACTAACAATATAGAGAGTTGTGCGCGTCAAGTTCTCAGCTTCGGTATAGGCAGTCATTTCTTTAAGGGGAACAATAGAGATTTTTTCATCTGGCCAACCTACGCGAAAACAAACGGCTACAGGAGTTTCTGGAGGGTAATGTTGTAGTAATTTTTCTTGAGATTTTGCTACATGACGAGCAGCTAAATAGAGACACAAACTAGCTTGATGTGCCGCTAAAGTAGATAATTCTTCTGTTGGTGGAACTTGAGAGGCACTCCCACTGACACGAGTTAAGATAATGGTCTGTACTAAATCAGGAATAGTTAATTCTACCCCTAGTTGAGCAGCTGCCGCTTGAAAAGCACTAATTCCCGGTACTAATTCAAAAGGGACTTCAGCGGCAACTAGAGTTTGAATTTGCTCGTGAATAGCACTGTAGAGGCTTAAATCTCCTGAATGCAACCTAACTACTGCTAAATTAGCCTTAACTCGTTCAATCATCATGGGAATGATTTTTTCTAAGGTTAAATTGGCTGTAGGAATTAATTCGGTTTTAGAGGGAACATCCTTTAAAATTTCCTTAGGTACTAAAGAATCAGCATAGAAAATAGCATCAGCTTTAGTAATAATTTTTTGAGCTTTGACAGTTAATAGTTCAGGGTCCCCAGAACCTGCACCGATTAAGTATACTTTTGGGAGAAGAGAATTAGTAGTTTGATTCATTATTTAAGTTAATTAGCTTCAGAATTTACTCGCCTCAATATGTATAATTATCAAGCTTTGATTAAAAGTCTCTCAAATAGCTTAACGTAAATATAAGCGATCGCCTCGCCTACCACGAAACGAAATCCTGCGCTAGATTGCCACCATTTTTCAGATTTATACATATTAGTAGTAGAGGCTATTGCTCCGATTTTAAATTGAGGGGACAAAGTTCTACGGTAGATAATCCAACTTCTACGTGTATGGACATCACAGGAAAAAAGATTAATCACCTTTACTGGATACTTTGAAGTTAATAGCCACTCTCTGACTGCTATAGCCGCACTATATGTTCGGTTAAATTCTACCCATGGACAGGGTATAACTACTAACTTATTTTGATCAAAACCCAAAGATATTAAAGTAGCTGCTGTTAATTCAGCAAAATTATTATATTTACTGAGAAAATGGCCTTTACTTAGAGGAGATCCTGTGGTTATTAGTAATTGGTAATTTCCTTGTTCAAATTCTATCATTGCCTGTTTAATCAGTTCATCGCTAATCCAACCGCTTCTAAAAATCTACTCAAATTTACTCAAACAGCCAAATAAGACAGAAAAAAGTCAGCGGTATATCTTTTGCCATGTAAAGTGTTTTTAC
>NZ_JALKVM010000146.1:0-19013 GCF_057440575.1 Johannesbaptistia floridana | reverse complement strand
ATGAGCAAGTTTTAGCAGTAATGAGTAAATATTTTTCAACTGTATTTAGCCCCAGAGTGATAGGGCTAAAGCCCTACTACAAACTTATCGTTTAACTATAAATAATACAAATTAGGGTTGCTGAATAAACATAAAAGCGTGCCCCCGTGAGCCCCAGTGCGATCGCACAAATCTATTTGTCTTGCTGTTGATGGGCTTAAACCATCGATAGTCCTAACCTGGTAATTGAGAGTCTTTATCTAGTTGATGTCGAACTGACGTTTTAATGAAACCCTTGGTAATAATAAGGCTTTTTCTCTTAAATATCTCAAAGTCTCTTCAGCTTCAGATATATTGAAATTCCAGGCTGATAGTCGCCCTGCCACAACTTTTGAATAATTTACTTGTTATTCTTGCGCCAATCCCAAGGATATTCAGGATTAGGATTGCTCCAAACACCCAATCTTTTAGCTTTAGCCTGATTTCCTGCTGATTCAACTTTATTCCAAATTGGGCAATCAGACTTATACTGAGCATAGGGAAAAGCCATGCCGTTTCTAGCTTGAATTTCTTGTACAGCTTCACCACTAGGAAGATATAAAACAGCAACCTTTCTCCCGTATCTATCCGTGTCAGTTTCTTGTACTCTTACCTTATTTCCATTTTGTGCTAAAAGAGATCGTAAATAATCCCTATCGTCTACTCCACCCTCTTGTTGCATTTCTCTAGTATCAACACAGGCAAAGCGAATTTTTACCTCACCATTAGGAGTTAACACTCTGAGTGTATCACCGTCATAAACGCTCCCTGATTTTACAGGATAAAGGGGATATTGATTATTTTCAGTTTGTTGTTCTTTGATAACTGTTGGCGGTTCAACATTTCTTCTGAAAAAGCCACAGGAATAAAGGAGTACAATTAGAGGTATAATAAAAAGAAGTTTCTTAATAGTTTTAGCCATCACAAACAAAAATGAATTTTTCCCCAGGATTAGTTAATACAATGGTAATAAGTAACAGTATTATACATTAAACCTAAACAACATTACATCACCTTCTTTAACTATATAATCTTTCCCTTCACTACGCACTAGTCCTTTTTCCTTAGCAGCATTCATGCTCCCTAAACTTACTAAATCTTCATAAGTTACAGTTTCTGCACGAATAAAGCCCCGCTCAAAATCTGAATGAATAACTCCCGCGGCTTGGGGTGCTGTCATGCCTTGTTTTATTGTCCAAGCTCGTGTTTCTGTTGGTCCTGTGGTTAAATATGTACTTAAGCCTAAAAGTTTATATGTAGCTTTGATGAGAGATTGTAATCCTCCTTCTTTAACATCGAGAGAAGCCAGAAAATCTTCACGATCTTCGGGGGATAAATCAATTAATTCTGATTCCACTTGAGCTGAAACTAAAACCACCTCAGCATTGTCTTGAGTAGCTACTTGACGCACTGCTTCTACCCATTCGTTGCCCGTGGCTAAATCTTCTTCAGCTACATTAGCTACATAGATTATTGGTTTATTACTAAGCAATCCTAGGGGTTTAATTAGTTCGGCTTCTGTATCGTTTAATTCAATTGTACGAACTGATTTACCTTCGTTAAGACTGTTTTGCAGTCTTTCTAGGATTTCTACTTCTGCTAAAGCATCTTTACTGCTTTTAGCTTGTTTACGGGCTTTTTCTAGACGTTTTTCTACCTGGGCTAAATCTGCTAAAGCTAATTCTAAATTAATTACTTCGATATCACGAGCTGGATCTACTGAACCAGATACATGTATAATATCGTCATCATCGAAACATCTTACCACGTGAGCGATCGCATCTACTTCCCGAATATTTGCTAAAAACTTATTTCCTAAACCTTCTCCTTGACTAGCACCCTTGACTAAGCCTGCAATATCTACAAATTCCATTCTCGTTGGTACTATTTTTTCTGAAGAAGATATTTTTGCTAATACCTCTAATCTTTCATCTGGTACCGACACTACCCCTACATTAGGTTCTATAGTACAAAAAGGAAAATTAGCCGCATCAGCTTTAGCGTTAGCCACCAAGGCATTAAATAAAGTAGATTTACCAACGTTAGGAAGTCCGACAATTCCAGCTTTGAGCATAATAAAATAATATAATTTACAATTTTTCTAGTAATACAGTAGATGAGAAAAAATAATGCGTTTATTATTATAGCAGTCAAAGTTAACTATTTACATAAACTTAGATCAAAGCACCAGTGCAATTGTACTAAATAGGCCAACAGGCGAGAGGGGGAGAGGGGGAGAGGGGGAGAAAGATGGTTTTTAAGTATTTGCATCAATATCTCATAATATAACTGATTAAACGGACTTGATATTACTTAAAGACTTCAAAACTCAAAACTCATTACTTCAAAACTCATTACTTCAAAACTCATTACTCATTACTTCAAAACTCATTACTTCAAAACTCATTACTCATTACTTCAAAACTCATTACTTCAAAACTCATTACTCATTACTTCAAAACTCATTACTCATTATTCATCCACCACAAGTAACTTTGGGTAAAGATGCGAGGGTCTGAGTTTAAGGGGTTAGGATCAATTCTTTAACTCATTACTTCAAGACTTCAAAACTCCAAGACGTAAAGACGTAAAGACGTCTTGACTTCTTACTTCAAAACTTCAAAACTCATTACTTATTACCCATTATTCATCCACAAGTAAATGAGTGATAAAGATGCGAGGGTCTGAGTTTAGGCGATCGCGTTTCTTGCCTTGTTTTTCTGCCTCAATAGTGATAAGTTTACTCAAAAACAACAAAAACACATGGCAATTTATACTAAAAGCTTAAGCATATTTCACAAGGACTATCTCTTTGTGTTTGGGACTATAATATTAAGTATAATTATTCTAAGCGTAATTATTGGTCCCATAGTTTACCGAGTGCCCTTTGATACAGTAGATTTTAGTCAATCTAATTTAACTCCTAGTTGGTCTCATCCCTTTGGCACCAATGATTTAGGTCAAGACCAATTAGCAAGAGTTTTATTTGGGGGGAGAATCTCCTTAGCAGTATCTTTTACGGCAATGTTAGTAGCAATAACTATAGGCACTATTATCGGCGCCTTAGCAGGTTTTTATGGAGGATTAGTAGATAATTTGCTGATGCGCTTCACTGACTTATTTTTATCCCTGCCCCAGTTACCACTACTATTGTTAATTGTCTACTTGTTTCGCGATAGTATGAAAAATATTGCCGGAGCTGAAGCAGGAATGTTTATACTAGTAATCTTAGTAATTGGTAGTCTAAACTGGATGTCAGTAGCAAGATTAGTGAGGGCAGATTTTCTGAAATTAAGAGAATTAGAATTTATTAGCGCCGCTAGGGCGGTGGGTGCTAAACCATTAAGAATTATCTGGAATCATTTTTTACCTAATGTGATTGGGGTGATTTTAGTGGCTTCTACCCTAGGAATGAGTAATGCAATTATCATTGAATCTACTCTAAGTTTTCTGGGTTTAGGCTTTCCCCCAGACTTGCCCACCTGGGGAAGGATGTTATACGATGCTCAAAACTATATCACCTTGGCTCCACATACAGTAATTTTCCCAGGATTAGTGATTTTCTTAACAGTGCTCAGTATAAACGCCATAAGCAACGGATTAAGAGATATATTTGATCCTCAATCAAATTAAGTCAAGTATGATGTATAAAATGATTTAATTTAATTTAATTTATTTATTTACTTTAAACTATGAACCTAAATAAAGTAAAAGTTCCTTTTGTAGATTTATCATTACAAAATCAACCCCTAGCTGAAGAAATTAACGCGGCAATACAAAAAGTCATCACAACAGGAGACTTTATCTTAGGTGATGCTCTCCATGAGTTTGAAGAGTCTTTTGCCAAGTTGTGTGGGGTTGAATATGGAGTAGGAGTAGCATCAGGCACAGATGCGATCGCCCTAGGTTTACAAGCTTGTGGAATTGGCGCAGGAGATGAAGTGATTGTGCCCACCAATACTTTTATCGCCACAATTATGGGAATTTTGGATTCAGGAGCAACACCAGTATTAGTAGACTGTGATCCCTTTTCAGCTTTAATTGATCTAAATAAAGCAGAGAAAGCTATCACCCCTAAGACTAAAGCAATTGTACCAGTACATTTGTATGGTCAGATGGTTTCCCCAAAAAAATTATTAGATTTTGCCCAGGCACATAACCTGCTGATTTTTGAAGATGCAGCCCAAGCCCATCTAGCTAAAAGAGAAGGGTATACAGCAGGCTCTGTAGGTATAGCATCGGCTTTTAGTTTTTATCCTAGTAAAAATTTAGGTAGCTTTGGTAATGGGGGAATGGTAGTGACGAAATCAGAGGCGATCGCGCAAAAAATAAAAACTTTACGTAACTATGGGGCGGCTAAAAAATACTGGCACAATGAATTAGGAAAAAATAGTCGTCTAGACACATTACAAGCAGCGATTCTCCAAGTCAAGCTACCCTATCTCTCCCAATGGAATCTAGAAAGGAATCAAGCTGCTATCTTATACGATCAGTGCTTGCAGAATATACCCTGGCTCAATCCTATAAAAAACTACAGTGACTCAGGTCATATTTATCATCTCTATGTAGTTGCTATTGAGCCAAAATTTAGTTTAAATCGTAGTGAAGTTCAAAAACAACTCAGTGATTTTGGTATTCAAACAGGAATCCATTACCCAATTCCTTGTCATTTGCAACCTGCCTATCAAAATCTCGGCTATCAATATGGTGACTTTCCTGTTGCCGAAGCTTTATCAACACAAATTTTCTCCTTGCCAATGTATCCTGGATTAAGTCATAGTTTAATTAAATTAATTTGTGAATTACTCTCTAAGATAGGTTAATTATTATGGAAATTCCCTCAAAGCTTAGTCTTACTTTTAACAAAAATCTTACCAACTACGTAATTTTTGGATTAATAGCATTTTTATATACGCCAATTAT
Source organism: Johannesbaptistia floridana (assembly GCF_057440575.1). NCBI lineage: Bacteria > Bacillati > Cyanobacteriota > Cyanophyceae > Chroococcales > Cyanothrichaceae > Johannesbaptistia > Johannesbaptistia floridana. The sequence goes on along the minus strand of NZ_JALKVM010000146.1, from coordinate 14,072 downwards.
TTTATACTGGATTGATGGATGGTTGAATAAAAACATTAGTATTGAACATGAATATTATAGTCATGCCCTCTTAGGATTTCCTTTGGCTATTTATATCATTTGGCAAAATCGTCACAAATGGCAAAATTTACCTAACGTGATACAACCATTAGGTTTTCTGTTGTTAATGATAGCTGCTGATTTTTATCTGAGTGGAGTTAATGATTTTGTGGCCTTATCATTTCCTTTGTTGCTCACTGGTTTATGCTTATGGTTAAAAGGATTTCCTGGTTTAAAACTACAAGCTTTTCCGCTCATTTTAGTTTGGTTAGGAACTCCCACAGATGCCCCCTACTTATTTACTAATCATACTCTGTTTTTGCAAAAATTTATTGCCACAACAGCAGGATTTATTCTATCTAAGTTTGGTTTTGAGATAATTGTGGAGAATATTTTTGTATCAGTTAATGGACAATTAATTGAAGTAGCGCCCTATTGTGCTGGACTAAAAATGTTATTTACCAGTATTTATGTAACTCTGATGTTATTATATTGGCGCAATCAACTAAAATTTAGTATGGTACCAATTTTGGTTTTAGTAATAGCAATTTTTATTAGTGTTACTGGCAATATTATTCGTAATCTTATATTAGCTATGTTTTCTGGTATACAACAAAAAGACCTATTCGATTTACTTCACGAAGGTTGGCTAGGAGATCTCTATTCTGGTTTAACATTAGTGTTAATCTTTTTAGTACTAAGAACTATAGAAAAACTAAATAATGTAGAGTAAAAATCGCGATGAATTCACTTAAGGAAAAAAAAGGCTATCAATCAGTTTTTAACCCCAATCTAGGTAATCTTGCTACTTTTTTAGTAATCGCTTTTTTAGCGATTTTAGTGGTTGTAGGAGCAGTACCTAATTACCAAAATAATAGTTGGAGTTGGAGAGATATTCCAGAAATTAATCTCAATAAGATCAAAAAAGTTAACGAAACTGGATTAGAGATTGAGGGATGGAAAATTCTGGAAAATGAAATGATAACTATAGACGAGAATAAATGGTTAGCTCAAGTGATAGCTCAAACTCCAGAGAAAGTAGCCCTACTGTTACTGAGAACTCAACCCTATTACAAAGATTATCCTGAGGTAGAGTGGACTAATTTGGAAATCAAGCAAAGATGGAAAACTAGTTTTAACACTCAATTAAACTTGACGGTGAAAAGCAAAAATCAACAGGAAACTATTTCCACACGTTTTCTGCGAGCGAGAATTGGCAGAAAAACCTTTGCTGTGGTGCAATGGTATGCTTGGCCAAATGGAGGAGATTTTCGTTCAGAAAAGTGGTTTTTTCAAGATAAAATAGCTCAAGTTAATCAAAAACGTCTGCCTTGGGTAGCGGTATCTTTACAAATACCGATTTCCCCTTTGTCTGACTTAGAAGAAGAGAGAGAATATGCTCAATCCCTAGCGGTGCAAGTGCAAACTGCTATTGAGCAAAATTTATTTGGGAACTTAAATTAATTTCCAAACTCTTACTAATTTTGAGGTAAACTTAAAACCCTAACTTAAAAATTTGATTATTAATTGATTTACTGAATATGTCTATGCGAAAATCTCAAATAATTAAATACTCTTTAATAACTGCTCTCCAAGCTAGTTTACTTTGGTCTGTAGACAATCTTTTTTATCCAATGGTTACTACAGCTCAACAATCAATTTCTTTGCCCAAACCCCCAAAACCTATACCTCAGCCTACACCATTACCTCGGCCAACCTTTGGTTTTGATAGTTCTCTACCAAGGACAGATTACACTATTCCGTCTCAAGGGGGAATTTCCAGAGAATTTAGTGTTTATCGCCTTGACGTCAATGATGTTGTCTCAATCAATGTTGAGCAATTTCCTGAGTTTAATTTTATTGGACCAATTGATGCTGAAGGCAATATTGTAGTGCCAATTCTCGGGAGAGTGCTGGTAGCAGGCTTAACTCTAGAAGAAGTAGAAACTAAAATTAGTAGGGCTTTAGGAGAAAATTTTTTATTAACAGATCCTAAAGTGTTTGCTGTTCTGACTACACCCCGTGCGGTAGCACTTACTGTAATTGGAGAAGTGTTCAGACCTGGATATTATACAATAGATAGTACTGCTTTGATTAGTGATGTTATTCAAATTGCAGGAGGGACAACAGATAGAGCGGATTTACGACAAGTAACCATCCGTCGTACTCTCTTTGATGGAAGCATTATTGAAGAAACTGTTGATTTATATACTCCATTAATCGCAGGTGATCCTATTCCCAAACTACCTTTACAGGGGGGAGATGCTATTATCATCTCTAAACTCGAAATCGGCGACGACCAGGATTATGATCGCGTCTTAGTATCTCAAAGTAATCTTCCTGTACCAGAGATTACCGTAAGACTCCTAGCTCCAGTACAACCCTCAGGTCAAACTTTACAAAATTTAGTAGTACCCAATGGTAGTAACATTTTAGATATTGTGGCGGCAGTTCCTCTAGCAGATATCCTGAGAGTTGACACCAGGGATGTAACATTATTGAGATTTGATCCAGAAACTGGAAGAGTAATTAAACAAAGTATTAATATTAGAGCAATTCTCAAGGGAGATATTTCTTATGTAACTCCTTTACAAGATGGTGACGTAGTAGTAGTAGGACGTACTTTGTTAGGACAAGTTTTTGCCGCCTTTAATGTGTTGACTCAACCAATTCGGGATGTGAGAAGTTTTAGTACCTTTTTCGATGGTAATTTTAACAGATGATAATCATTAAATTTACTTGGCAAAAGCTATATAATTCTAAATAAAGTATCAATTAAGGTGGCAAGCTTTGCTCCTTAGTAATTACCAACCGTAATTTAGTTAGAATTCTGTTGAATTATAGTTATGACCCCTCCTTTACTCAAACGTTTTTTAATCGCTTTCAGTGAACATAAGTTACTGGCTTCCTTGGTGTTTCTGCTGGTTTTAGGTGGATCTATTGTGTTCGCTCTTCAACCCAGAGATGAACAAGAACCTACTACAAGAACTTATAAAGCTGTTGGTGCTCTCTCTTTTCGTAGTCCTCCTCCTATATTCACGACCACAGGAGAACAGCTACAAATCCAAGGTCGAGTATCAGTAAGTCGTGAACTGCTTCTATCGCCAAGAGTTATCCAAGGCGTACAAGAAAAGTTAAAGGTGAATCTAGCTCAAATGGGTACCATAGTTAGACAACTGAAAATCAGTTTTCCTAACGAAGAACAAAATAACGAAACAGAGAATCCCAACCAAGGCGAGTTGATTCGTTTAGAATACGAAGGACTAGTTAATGCTACTCAAACCAGGCTAATTCTCAATATCTTGATGGAAGAGATGATTGAGTATAGTCGCTTCCTAAATACCGATCAATTAAGTCAAAGAGTTGAAGCTTTACAAGACAGATTAGATGTAGTACAAAAAGAACTGACGGAGGCAGAGGAATCATTCTACCGTTATATCAGCAACGAAGGCTCAGCATTGTTAGCTATTCAAGATGGGAGCTTGTTTAATAGTATTACTAATGCTCAAGTTCAACAGAGAGATATTCAGTTGGCTTTAGAGGAAATTGATGGTCAAATAGAAAGTATTAGTAATCAATTAGGGTTAGACCCACAACAAGCTTATACTTCTTCGGTTTTAAGTGCAGATCCCATAATTGCCAATTTAAGAGCGCAAATTCTAGAAAACGAAAGTTTCATTGAACAGCAACAGAAACAATTGCGTCCAGGTCATCCTCGCATGCTTGCTTTGATAGCACAAAAAGAGGCAAACGAAAAATTATTACAAGAGAGAGCTGAAGAGTTAATTGGAGGCGATGGCATATTAACTCCTCTACCCGATGAAATTCGTCAAGAAAGTAACTTGGATATCGCTAGGCAAGAATTAGCTAATCAGTTAGTGGCTTTACAAACTGAAAAGGAAGGCTTGACTAGACAGCTAAAATCTCTCCGGGAAACTGAACGAGAACTACGTGAAGAATATGAGAGATTTCCAGAGAAGCAGTTACAACAAGCTCGCTTAGTACAAGCTGTTGAAAGTCAGAGGATCTTGTACCAAACTATCTTAGCTGCTCTGACAGACGCTAAAGCCGCTGAAGCAGAAACAGTAAGTAGTTTAGTGGTAGTGCAAGAGCCTTCTATAGTAAGACAAGTTCCTACTGTACAAATACCAACTAATCCGATCTTAATTATCGGGGTAGGAGCAGCTTTGGGGACATTAGCGGCAGGTGGTTTGATTTTCCTTCTAGCAACTTTAGACGATCGCTTACATACACCTCAAGAACTAAGAGAATCACTAAGTGATCTCAATTTACCAGTATTGGGACAAATACCAGTTATTTATAGCTATCAATCTCTACCTATACTGAAAAATCCTGATTCGCCCTACGTAGCATTCTATGAAAGGATTCGTAGTAACATTCGTCGCTACGGAACTGAATCAGCGAAAGTAATTTTATTGACAAGTATCAATCCAAAAGAAGGAAAAAGTTTAACAGCTTATAACTTAGGAATCGCCTGTGCTCAAGCAGGAAAAAGAACTCTAATTGTTGAGGCGGATTTACGATCTAACTCCTTAGCTAACAACTTTTTTGTAGACATAAATTCCCAGGCTAACTCAGAACCACTACGCTACTATGCTTCTCGTAGTGATTGTATAAATTTAGTGCCAGAACAAGCTAATTTATACATATTACCGAGTCCGGGACCACAAAAACAAGCAGCGGGAGTAATAGAGTCTAATGAGTTACAAAGATTAATTAGAGATGCCCGAGGACGTTTCGATATGGTAATTATTGATACTCCTTGTCTATCTAGCTGTAATGACGCCTTATTACTGGAATCTTTGATTGATGCGATGATTTTAGTGACATCTCCAGGAATTACTCAGAAAAGTATGCTCAATGAAACGGTAGAACAATTCTTAGAAGGGGAGTTACCTTTGTTAGGAGCAATAATTAACCAAATAGAAGGCTCCTCAACTGTCTTAGATTCAGATGAAATCATAGATCAAGATTTAAACTATGAACCATTAACCACAGTAACTGTAAACTCTCAAGTAGAGTCAAACTAAAACTAATTGCTCTTGATTCCTATGAGAAGAGGCAAATTACTCTTTTGGGCGATCGCTATTCCAAGCCCACCAAACTTGGCCACATTCACACTCATAAAATTCTTGCCATTGGCGATCGCCGTCTTCTCTAATCACGGGAGCACTTCGATTGATCCAGACTTTAGTAGCTTCCTGAGGAGTGGCGTGACAACGAGGACAGCAAAATTTAAGACCACGACTAGCGGTTTTGGTCCAGGATGGAGGGGTAAAACTAAAAGCATCCATTGGGGCATTTCATAAGTTGAAAATTTTTTAATATAGAATTATGATAACATCCTTAATCAGATGAATTTAGAAACTTTACTTAGACTCAATCGCGTAATTAGAGTGATCGGTTTTGACGATGCACCATTCCAGCGTCATGTAGATAAAACCGTATCAGTGGCTGGGGTAGTTTGTGGGGGCACGAGACTAGAAGGAATGTTATGGGGAGAAATAACTACAGATGGCTTCGATTCCACCGATATTCTCTCTGAATTATTACTGAAAAGCAAATTTTGGCCCCAATTACATTTAATCCTCATAGATGGTTTGGGCTTCGGTGGTTTTAACTTGGTAGATTTACCAGAATTAGCCGCTAGGGTACAATTACCCTGTGTAGCAGTAATGCGTAAACGTCCTAATTTAGCCAAAATTCATCAAGCTTTATCTAGATTACCCCAGGGCGATCGCCGTTTAGATTTGTTAAGACGTGCTGGAGAAATTTATACTTATCCTCCTTTTTTTTTCAGGTATCAGGAGAAAAACCTGAGGTTATCGCCTCAGCTTTAAATCGTTTAACCGACTGTGGAAAAGTTCCTGAAGCCTTACGTCTAGCTCATTTGATTGGGTCTGCAATCATTAAAGGTGAAAGTGGTAAACAAGCTTAACATACTGTAGCTTTTTAAACTGTTTTAATTATATGTTATAACAAACTTCATAATCAGTGAACTATCAACTAAATAATAAAAGCATAATGAGTCGATAATATTTTAATCTAGGATTATAAGGAATTAATGTTAATCAGAGGAAAAAAAATTGGTTTCAACATCTTCTTTTACCACAACTAAATCAGAAGAAATTTTCGGCGCCGCCCAAAAACTTATGCCAGGCGGAGTTAGTTCTCCTGTGCGGGCTTTTAAATCAGTGGGTGGACAACCGATTGTTTTTGACCGCGTTAAAGGCTGCTATGTTTGGGATGTAGATGAGAATAAATATATCGACTATGTAGGGACTTGGGGACCAGCAATTTGTGGTCATGCCCATCCAGAAGTAATTAAAGCGCTTCAAAAAGCATTAGAAAAAGGCACAAGTTTCGGTGCTCCATGCCTAGAAGAAAATCTCCTAGCGGAAATGGTGATTGACGCAGTACCTAGTATAGAAATAGTCCGTTTTGTTAACTCAGGTACAGAAGCTTGTATGTCGGTTTTACGGCTAATGAGAGCTTTTACTGGTCGAGATAAAATTATTAAATTTGAAGGTTGTTATCATGGCCATGCAGATATGTTTTTAGTTAAGGCAGGTTCAGGAGTAGCTACTCTTGGCTTACCTGATTCTCCCGGTGTACCGAAAACAACTACCGCTAATACTCTCACTGCACCTTATAATGATTTAGAAGCCGTTAAAACTCTATTCACTGAAAATCCTGGAGAAATTGCCGGGGTTATTTTAGAACCAGTAGTAGGCAATTCAGGATTTATCGTACCAGATGCTGGATTTTTAGAAGGATTAAGGGTATTAACCAAAGAAAATGATGCTTTACTAGTCTTCGATGAAGTCATGACTGGTTTTCGTATTTCCTACGGCGGCGCTCAAGAAAAATTCGGAGTTACACCAGATTTGACTACTCTTGGTAAGGTTATTGGTGGAGGCTTGCCAGTAGGTGCCTACGGTGGCAGAGCTGATATTATGTCTTTAGTAGCACCCGCAGGGCCTATGTATCAAGCAGGGACTCTTTCGGGAAATCCTTTAGCCATGACCGCAGGAATTAAAACCCTAGAATTGCTGCAAAAACCAGGAACTTATGAATATTTGGAAAATATCACTAAAAAACTAGTTGATGGTTTACTAAAAGCAGCTCAAGAAACTGGTCATCAAGTTTCCGGGGGAAGTTTGAGTGCAATGTTTGGTATGTTCTTTACTCATCAATCAGTACGCAACTACGAGGATGCTAAAACCTCAGATTTAGCCAAATTTGGACGTTTTCACCGTTTAATGCTAGAAAAAGGCATTTATTTAGCTCCTTCTCAATTTGAAGCTGGCTTTACTAGTTTAGCTCATACTGATGATGACGTTGACCAAACAATTGCCGCAGCTCAAGAAGTACTATCAAATATGGCTGAATAGGTCATTTGCTTTAGCGCTCGACTATTAATAATCGAGCGTTAATTCAATTGGGTTGTTAATTTTTTTTTTTTGGTTTATAATGGAAATCGTTGTCTCGGGATGTAGCGCAGCTTGGTAGCGCGCCTGCTTTGGGAGCAGGATGCCGCAGGTTCAAATCCTGTCATCCCGATTTTCTCGAATCCCTTACGCATTGGGATTCTCGAAAACTAGCTAAAAAAGAATTGGTACTTAGCTGATTTTTTCATGTACCGATAGTGTACCAATACCGAGCAAAATAAGTAAATAGATTATAATTAAATTAAATCTAAAACAGTAAAAATATTAAAAAAAATAATTAAAAAAGTTTTTAATAAAAACCAAAAAGAATGTATTTGAATTACTTCGTCAAAATGATCGACTAATGCAAACCAAGTTTGATCCAGAAGGTTTTAAATCTAGTATTGAGGGTAGAGTAATGTATGATGTATCGATGCTGAGTACAATAAGCAATATAGCTGTTTCAAATATGTATTGTCGAGAAGATAGCGATCGCGCACTAGAAATTTTGCTTAAGAAATATTATTAATTTGATTTAATTGTTGAATATCATTATTTATTAGAGAGCGATCTCCCATACATGGAACAGCCAGATGTGGAAAACCAACATCTGGCATGTGATGTATGTATAGTAGGGGTTTCATTTACTTTACTTCTTGGTTGATTATGTTAATTTAAGTTTTTGATTAAGGCGATTTCGCATCTGGCGTGAACCAGATATTTGACTGCTCATTGTTAGAGCTTGAGCGATCGCCCACTGGTAGCTTTTATTTCATCGAGTAATTATATGTGTTACTCTAAGATTTTGTTCCGCCGACTTATCTTCAAAGGTGCGAATAGCGGTTATTTCAATTTCTACACCTGTTCCTGGTTGTAAAGCTCGGGGTTCTATTGGTAATTCTCCTAGGGACAAAACAAAGCGATTATCTTGATAACTAACTAAATTGTCGGGAACTTTGCCTTCAAATTTGGTGCGATAGTTATAGCTTCTGCGAAAATCAACATCTGTATCTTCAGTAGTTTTATATTTAACCAAAAATTCTGTAGAAACTAAATCAGAATGTCTGGCTGTATCAACTATACTTAACTGTAAATTCTCATTATTGCCTGAGAGTGCTTCTGTTTCTAGTTGTAAAACTTGACTTTTGAGTAAAGCATTAAATACTAATAACTCAGTAATATCATTTTGCTCTATCGTGGTGGTAGTTTCCAACCAAACGTCTTCGGGTAAACTAACCTCTATCTCTTCAGTGTCTGTTAACCTTAGAGTAATTAACTTATCAGCAAACTCAGTAAAACTTTGGGGAGCATTCCAGACTAATAACAGGGAATTTTCCACCCTATTAACTAATTCAACATACTCATCAGCAATAATTGAGCCGGGGGCAAACAATAGGGGAGCACCAATTCGATTTTCCCAATTATTTTTAGAGAGAGTAAAGCCTCTTTCTTTTAATTCCCCTAAAGAGATAGTGGCTGCTGGTTGATCTCCACTCAAGGGACGAGGATAATTAATTAAGGTTAAAGTCCCCGTGTTACCATCTCTTCCCGACTGCCCTGGTCTTCCTGTTCTCCCCTGAGACCCATTTTGACATGTATATTCTTGGGTCGTGCATATATAATCAGAATCTCCTGGGGAACCGCTACAGGTTTGGATAGTCCAAAATGGTTGTGTACATTGACATCCTTCACCGCCTTCGCCTCCCGCGCCGGGTAATCCTCCTTGACCTCCCGCGCTATTTACATAGATTTGTTGTAAATCTGCTTGATTGGTTGTATAAATAGTCAGGTTACCACCGTTACCACCATCACCACCGTTACCACCATCACCACCATCACCACCAGAGGCACCGATGAGATTAGATTCTCCTCCCACTGGTTGAGATTCACAAATAGCCGGTTCTCCTGGGGTACCATCTTGGCCTTGAGTACCATCTTCTCCAGCCAACTCTACGGTTATTGAGTTGCCATCAGTAAAAATAGTCATATTCTGACTATTTTGACCATCTTCTCCTCTACCTCCATCGGCTGCCTCGGCACCTGCTTCACCAAATTTTCTAGTTTCATCGGCTAAACAAGGATTTGATGGGGTAGTAGAAACTAAGATTACCGGAAATAAAACAAAACTGATTAAAAAAATAATTTTGTTGATTAATTTTAATTGCATATATATTATTTATCGTAATTTCCCAATGCTAAGATAGCATTTTGCCCACCAAAACCGAAACTAAAACAGAGTAAATTATCTAAGTTATAATATGTTTCCCTTTGAGCAACTAAGTTAAGTTTAAATTCCGTTGTGCTTAAGCCTACACAGGGAGGTAACTGTTGCTGTTGTAGGGCCATTAAACCAAAAGCTGCTCCAAGGGCTCCTGAGGCACCTAAAGTGTGGCCTGTTGCTCCTTTGGTTGAGCTGACTTTTATTTTATCACCAAAAACAGAGTTAATAATTTTGGCCTCGCGAGCATCGTTAAGTTTTGTACCTGTGCCGTGGGCATGAATATAGTCTATATCTTGAGGAGATAAGTCTGTGTGGTTAAGGCATTGCTTGATGGCGGCAATTGCAGTTTTTCCCGTTGCTTCGGGTGCATTGAGATGATGGGCATCACAATTAGCGGCAAAACCCAACACTTGGCCATAAATAAAAGCTTTGCGACTGTGGGCTAACTTGGCATTTTCTAGGATAAATATAGCACCCCCTTCTGCTAGGGTTAAGCCATTTCTGGTTAAATCAAAGGGGTAACAACCATCTTTAGCTAAGGCATTCATGCGGGCAAAACTCGCCAAAGTTAGGGGAGTTATGGGAGTTTCCACTGCTCCCGCTATGACTCTTTGACAATGACCTTGTTGAATTAGTTCAAATCCCTGGGATATCGCCCAAATACCTGTAGCGCAAGCTGCCATCGGTGCTAAAACTGGACCTTCGCTTCCTATTTTTCTCGCTGTGAGAATGCTTCCTTGTTGGGGTAGGGTTTCCCACCAGTTTATTTTTGAGTTGAATTTACCCGAATCACTCAATATTTCTTCCCATTGGGCTTGGGAGCCGCGACTAGACCCAATTACTACACCGCAGTCTTTTAGAGGTAATTCTAAGGCTGCATCTGCTATTGCTTCTTTGAGAATTTTTGCTGTTAACTGAGAGAATTTTTGGGGTTTTTCTCCAATCAAGCCTAGAGGGTAGGAGGGTAATTCTGGGTAGGGTTGAGCGATTTTTATCCCTGATTTCCCCAGAAGTAGTTGCTGCCAGCTTTGTTTTAAGTCTCCTAGGCACGATTGTAAACCAATTCCGGTCACAACAACTTGATTTACTCTCATTGAATCTTTATAACTAATTGTTCATGAGTGTATTTAGTTCTATAGTTACTCCTACAGGTGCCGGAGCTGCTAAATCTGAAGGCAAAAAGATCCTAGCGCTCACTGCTACTAAAGCAACTAGAAAAATTAACACCACAAACAGAGGGAAAACATACTGACGTATAAACTGCATAGCTTAAACCAAGGATTAATATAATTAATTTTTCTTTATTTTAACTACTTTTGTTTCTAGAAAAAATATATAATTACTATTTAAACTTAAAGATTTAAATCATAATAAAGATATGACAGACTGGAAAGAAATACCCGGTGGAATCACCGCAGCTAAAGGCTTCCAAGCCGCAGGAATTGCCGCAGGCTTAAAGCCTTCAGGAGCTAAGGATTTAGCTCTTATTTGGTCAGAAACTGAGGCGATCGCCGGCGGCGTATTTACTACTAGTCAAGTCAGGGCGGCTTGTGTAGATTACTGTCGTCAAAAATTACAAGCTAAAAATAGCACCCGCGCTATTCTCTGTAACGCAGGTCAAGCTAATGCGGCTACAGGAGAGGCGGGCTGGCAAGATGCTTTAGATAGTGCTGCTGCTGTAGCTCAACATCTCAATATTTCTCCTGACGCAGTTTTACTTGCCTCTACTGGTGTAATTGGTCAACGGATTCGTATGCAAGAGCTTACTGAGGCGATACCTACTTTGGTTTCTTCTCTTTCTCCTGATGGCAATGAAACTGCCTCCCGAGCTATTTTAACTACGGATTTGGTGCCTAAATTTATTGCTTTGGAAACAACTATTGATAATCGCCCTGTGAGAATCGGCGGCATCGCTAAAGGATCTGGCATGATTCACCCTAATATGGCAACTATGCTCTCTTTTGTAACGTGTGATGCTATGGTGTCTACTCAACTGTGGCAGGAAATGGTGTCTAGAGCAGCAGAAAAAAGCTTCAATCAAATTACCGTAGATGGAGATACAAGCACCAATGATTGTTTAATTGCTTTAGCTAATGGTCAATCTCGCACTCCGACTATTACTAGTATGAATAAAGATGCCGAAAAGCTAGAGGCAATGTTAACGGCAGTTTGTCAGCATTTAGCCAAGGCGATCGCCCGGGATGGAGAGGGAGCTACTTGTTTAATTGAAGTGCGAGTTTCGGGAGCTGGCGATCAAAAATCAGCTTTACAAATTGCCCGAACTATTGCCGGATCTTCTCTAGTTAAATCCGCTGTCTTTGGCAGAGATCCTAACTGGGGCAGAATTGCCGCAGCCGCAGGACGTGCAGGAGTAAGATTTGATCAACAAAATCTCCAAATCAAATTAGGGGATTTCTTAATGATGGACAATGGTCAACCTCTCAGTTTTGACCGCAAAGCAGCTAGTGCTTATCTCCAGGCTAAAGCCGATGGTGCTTATCTCAAAGATGACACGGTATTAATTGATATCTCTATCGGTGAGGGGTCTGAAGTTGGTAAAGCTTGGGGTTGTGACTTGAGCTATGATTATGTGAAAATTAATGCGGAATATACAACATAATATTTTACTCAGATCTTGCATCTTTACCCAAAGTTACTGGTTGTGGATGAATTATGAGTAATGAGTAATGAGTAATGAGTAACGAGTAAGAAGTCGTGAAGTAAGAAGTTTTGAAGTCTTTACGTCTTTAAGTAATGAGTTAAAGAATTAATGCGATCGCGCTTAAAAATTGGTTGACCGAGTGCAAGATCTTAGGGTAAAGAGAAATGAACTTTTTCTGAGGTTAATTTAGTACATAACTACTGGTGCTTTGATATGAGTTTTAGCTTTTCATAGTAGTTTGAAAACCAGGCTGAGTCAAACAGCCTGGTTATTATTTATGGCTAGATTATCGGGTTAAAAATTGTTCAATTATGGAAGTTGTAGCCAAGAAATAAGCTACAAAGGCTCCACCACAGCCACCAATCAAGAAACCACTAGCAAATTCACTCCAGCCTTCTTGAGTGCCAAAAGCTTTCGGTGGTTTAGGTGCAGTTAAAGTTACTGTTGGTTCTTCTGTGCGCACAGCACCATGAAGAGACAAACCAATGGTCAATATGGTTATTAAACCAATTGCTGAAAGTAATCCAGCTAAACTCCCTAACTCAGTATCACGGAGGGGACCAAGTAAAGCAAAAGGACCATAAATAAAATATCCATGAGCCATGCCTATTTCTAAACCACGACGACTAGGGGAAAGTCCTTTCCGATAGGCGGGTAAGTTATTAATCAAGGTTTTAGTAAAACCAGAAGCATTGATAGTAGTGGGAAGATTACCAACTTGGGGATCATCTAGAGCTTGAGTTAGATTATTTGTCATATTTTGCAAAATCTCTTGTCAAACAATTAAAGGTTATAGAGGTAGTTTAAGGGAAGAGTGAATTAATTTAACATTTTTGTTAAGAATCTTGATGTTTCCTATCTTCAGAGAGTTAGTTTAAAGTACTATACTTTTGTTAACCAAAATAAATTAACGATAAAAAAATGACTGGATCTTACGCGGCTTCATTTTTACCAACAATCTTAGTACCACTTCTGCCAATTGCAGCTTTTGCAGTTATGGGTTTTCTCTTTCTCTATGTAGAGAGTGAAAGCGACCCTGAAGGCGAAGCTTAGTCTCTAGTCTCCTCCACTACTCCTAATTTGCTTGCACATTTTTACATCCAAAACTGAGTAAGAGATGAGGAAGTGTGGGAAGTGTGGTGAGTGTGGGGAGAGAAATTTGTAAAAAACCTACACTTATCAGGGCCCTTGGTGAGGAAACCTCGCCAAGGAAACCCTTATTATATAGCTATGCTTGATAAACATCTTTCTTGACATAAAACTTGACAAAACCAGTAACTTGTGCATTAGGGCTTTTTCAGATTTTGTTTAAAATAATAATGTATAGCAATATACATTTAATCAGCAAATTCAGTAATTTTACTTAAAATTTCTGCCCCTTTGCCCAACCTACAGGCTACTACAGGCTACCTTCTTACTTCAAAACTCATTACTCGTTACTCGTTACTCATTACTCGTTATGTTGGGTTTCGTTACCTCAACCCAACCTACAAGCTTATCGACAATCTTTAGCTACTCCAACAGCTATACATAGCACCTAGGAAATTCAAGATAATATAAATAATTGCCGTAACGCACCAAATAGAGATTTATTTTGAAAACCGGACTTGATATAATACTAAGCTTTAATCGCTTCATTACCTGTTAATCTATGGATTAAAATAGCTTTGGGTTTATCTATTAAATATCCTTGGGCATA
>NZ_JALKVM010000145.1:0-19118 GCF_057440575.1 Johannesbaptistia floridana | reverse complement strand
TTACTTCAAAACTCATTACTTCAAAACTCATTACTTCAAAACTCATTACTCATTACTCATTACTTCAAGATTCATCCACAAGTAACTTTGGGTAAAGATGCAAGATCTGAGTAAATACTATATCGCTTTTGAATTTCCTTGAGTGGGAGATGCCATTGAGTTTCTGGTTGCCAATAATCAAAATGAAAATTGGAATTTTGTCCTCTTTTGTAAGCCTTCCAAAGGCGATCGCCCACAACTGAACTTGGATAAAGCTGGCGAGAGGAGATAGCACTAACTATTCCCACACTCACAATTAAATGAAAGGGGCGATAGTCACATCCCCACAGAAAAGCTTGTACTTCTGCTTCTGAGAGAGGATCTGTTTCATATCCTGTTAAAACATGAATACTATCGTGTAGTTGTTTACGTCGAGGTCCAGAATCAAAAGGCTGAAGATTGTTGCGAAGGTAAAAATTAACTAAATTATGACCAAAAGTTCCTTCTGGTAAATTAATCAAAGCATCTAAGTCAATAATTTTTGGAACATCTAAACCTAAATTTGCTGTTAATTTTTCCAGGTTATTAAAAAATATTTGAAAAAAAGGATAATCGCTAGATTCCATAGTTTTCTTAGTCTTTTTCAAGCGTAAATTTGAGAATCCTCCTCTCTATGAGGAGGAATAATACTAAATCCGGTTATTAAATATCTCTGATAAAAAAGCAGGGAGCAGGGAGACCGGAGCAGGGAGAGACAAGCTTTTAGCGTTTCCCATAAGTAAAAAGATAAAGGGGTTTTGTCAACCGGATTTGGAATAAAAGAATCAATTCGTCTAGTATTGTAATTTTTGGGTTAATAAATGTGAACTATTTTTTAAACAAAGTTAGCACTTTGTTGTAAGGTACTGACTTCTGCACCGTAGAAAACCCCAACCAGCTCAGAATTTGTTTCTGCACCATCTTGGTAATATAGAGCAGTTCCTTCAACATTAGGAAGTATGTTTTGCAAACTGTCTGGAATTGCTCCTAAACTATAATCATCAGCACTTCCATTGAGTTGTACTGAATCTTCAGCAATATTGAAGTCAACAATTAGGGCAAAATCATTAATTCCTTCGGTGCGGGATAAACCGTCGTTATAAAATACAGTAGATTCTGTTCCCAGAATAAATTGGTCACTACCAGCACCCCCTATTAAAACATCTATCTCTCCTTGTCCATTTTCAGAGGTACCCACAAGGATATCATCACCGCCAAAACCTAAAAGAATATCATTTTCTGTAGTTCCTTCATAAGTCTCAGCAGTTTGGGGTAAACGAGAATCAGCAATAACTTCTTGTGCTGCTAGGATAATAGCATAAGCTTCTGATGCTGTTATTCCTAGGTTGGTTATTTTTTCTTGAATTCCTGTAACAATTTCTTGTTTTTCTTCATCGGTAATTGTTCTATCACTAATGATATTTTGAAGCTTTTCTAATGTGGCTTTCATGTCTTCTTTGGTGGGAGGATTGTCCACGCCAGCTTCAATTATTTCTCTAAGTTCAGTCAAATTTTCTTTTTGTTCATCTGAAATAAATTCATCTATTCTGGCTTGAATTCTCTCTCTACGTTCAGTTAGTTTTTCTTTTTGTTCATCAGAAAGAGAGTCAAAATCTGCTGCTTCTATTTTGGCTTTAATTGTCTCTCTACGTTCAGCTAATTGTTCTTTTTGTTCATCAGAAAGAGAGTCGATGTCAAAATCTCTTGCTTCTATTCTGGCTTTAATTTTATCTCTGACTTCAGCTAACTTTTCTTTTTGTTGATCAGAAAGAGAGTCGGTGTCAAAATCTCTTGCTTCTATTCTGGCTTTAATTGTCTCTCTACGTTCAGCTAATTGTTCTTTTTGTTCATCAGAAAGAGAGTCGATGTCAAAATCTCTTGCTTCTATTATGGCTTTAATTGTCTCTCTAGCTTCAGCTAGTTGTTCTTTTTGTACATCAGAAAGAGAGTCGATGTCAAAATCTCTTGCTTCTATTCTGGCTTTAATTGTCTCTCTACGTTCAGCTAATTGTTCTTTTTGTTCATCAGAAAGAGAATCGATGTCAAAATCTCTTGCTTCTATTCTGGCTTGAATTGTCTCTCTACGTTCAGCTAGTTTTTCTTTTTGTACATCAGAAAGAGAGTCGATGTCAAAATCTCTTGCTTCTATTCTGGCTTGAATTGTCTCTCTACGTTCAGCTAGTTTTTCTTTTTGTTCATCAGAAAGAGAGTCGATGTCAAAATCTCTTGCTTCTATTCTGGCTTTAATTGTCTCTCTACGTTCAGCTAATTGTTCTTTTTGTTCATCAGAAAGAGAGTCGATGTCAAAATCTCTTGCTTCTATTCTGGCTTTAATTGTCTCTCTACGTTCAGCGAGTTGTTCTTTTTGTTCCTCAGAAAGAGAGTCTTTTCTGGCTTCGATAGTTTCTCTACGGTCAGTAAGGCTGTCTGATTGTTCATCTGATAGAAATCTAGAACTACGAGAATCTCTAGTTGACAACATATTTTTCATCAATCCATAAGTGTAGTTGACAATTTCAGAATATCCCAATAGCAATGTCATTGTCTTGAGGCAAAAGTCTCTATTTAGAAAGCAATAATTAGGACTTTTGTCCCTATTATTGCTAATATTGTTTATGTATAATTAAAGTAGTATAAGTCTTGGCTAGTTATCTTGAATTCAAGAACCCCTACCTGCCTTTAGGGACGAGGTAGGGGAGTGTGGGATTCAGCCCACCATAACCCTTGAATAGCGCATTGAGTCTTAGATGGAGGTACTACTACTCGTCATGGAATCCGTAAAGGTGATTATGTCGAAGCAGAGAAAGCTGGTATTATAGCAATGAGCAAATAGATGTTTACAGTTATTATGAAAAGCCCCCCTTGTTAAGGGGGGTTGGGGGGATCATTTATCTAAATATTGTTAACACTACAACGCTCATTGCTATACCTATCGAGGTTGGTGTTCTGGCGATACTGCCAAACAAATTTCGGTCAGCAACTTTGAGTGGCGCAGACTAGCGCAGTTTACCGCGGCCAAAGTAAGGTTGTTGCAACGCTCAACAGGATTAATTTGTAAACGAGGAGACAATTTCAGCGTTGCCAATTAATATTGGTTTTTGTTTCCTCCCCCACTTGCTACGCGAAGTGGGGGTATCCACCAAAACATTTTTTGATGAATTATCTTACTCCTCGTAATCACCCGCTACCTATCTTGTTATACTTGGAATGGAGCTTATTACTATGTATTTTTTGCAGTGAAGCCATAAGACTGTCCATTGTCTGGATTCCTAGTTTACCTATAGTAAATTGGCTATGTTTTTTAGCATTTACTTTGTTGGGTTTTGCTTTGCCCCAAGGAAAAATAAAATACAAAATTGTATATACCATCGCCGAATTTTCCCTGGTTCTTGTTGCCAGCATTTGGGGAGGAATTCGTTTATTTCCCCTTCTGTATATAACCATTGCTACTCGTAATTGTTTAATTTTTCAGGGAAAATGGCGTTTGATGATCATGAGTATAAATTATGGTTTATTTATCATCAGCCAAACTTATCGTGTTACTGTCCTTAATGAAAAGCTTCGTTTTAATCCAGGTATTTTTGCCCAAAGAGTTTTGATTCCTGAGAAAATTACTTCTACAAATATTACTATTGCTCTTGTTTTTGGATTACTCTTGTTATTTGTCCATCTATCTATTAGTGCTATTTTGGCTGAACGTAAAAGTTTAGCGAAATTAGCTATCATTAACAAAAAGCTGCGCAGATATGTTCTTAAAGCGGAAGATTTAGCTACTTTAAAAGAAAGAAATCGAGTGGCACGAGAAATTCATGACTCTCTTGGTCATTCTCTTGTTACTTTTAACCTTCATATTGAGGCGGCTTTGAGATTACAAAACAGTGATCCCACAGAGGCAAGAATATTATTAGAAGAGGCCAAACAATTAGCAAGCAAAGCTTTAGCCGATGTTCGTCAATCAGTATCGATACTGCGTTCAGATCCAGTTAGTGAAAAGTCTTTAGAAACTTTAGTTAAAATGTTGTTAAAAGATTTTCAACGTTCCACGGGAATTAAACTATACAGTCATATTGAGATAGTTACAGAGATTTCTAAGGAAAGAAAAACTGTATTATATAGAATTTTACAAGAAGCTTTAACTAATATATGTAAACATGCAGAAGCTACAGAAGTTAAGGTAGAGATAATCAGTGAATCTCAAGTAAAATTGTTGATCGAAGATAATGGGAGAGGATTTGTGTTAGAGGAAAATACAACAGGCTTTGGTTTACAGGGAATATACGAAAGGGTAGACTATTTAGATGGTAATGTAGTAATTATTACCGCGCCAGGTCAAGGGTGTAAAATCATAGTAAATTTTGAACAATGATTCGTGTTCTTTTAGTAGATGATCAAAAACTAGTCAGACGCGGTTTAAAGGCTTTGTTACAAATAGAACCAAGCCTGGAAATAGTGGGAGAAGCAAGCAATGGCCAAGAGGCGATCGCCCAAATTACTACTTTGTCTGTAGATGTAGTGCTAATGGATGTGCGAATGCCAATTATGGACGGAGTAGCAGCAACAAAAGCTATTACAGAAAAGTTTCCTGAAGTAAAGATTTTAGTATTGACAACTTTTGATGATGATGAGTATATAGTTAAGTCTTTACAATATGGCGCGTTAGGCTATTTACTCAAAGATACACCTCCCGATGACTTGGTACAAGCAATTCATGCCGCAGCTAAAGGTTATACACAACTAGCACCAGGTTTAATGCCACGCCTAGTTAAGCCAGAGGCAGATTCTACACCACCGCCACCAGGTTGGGAACAACTTACGCCTCGGGAAAAAGACATTCTCGGTTTAATTGCCCAAGGTATGAATAATCAAGAAATTGCTGAAGAATTGTATATTGCTGAGAAGACTGTGAAAAATCATATCACACGGATTCTTAATCGTTTGAATTTGCGCGATCGCCTCCAAGCTGCTATCGTAGCTAAAACTCAACAATATTTGGGCAAGCTTTAACTAAGTCTAAGTGTCTCTCCCAATAGCGTTACAGAAGATGACAATCGCAACTTAATTTATACTTTTAGCCGGAATCAAACAGAAGGAGAACTACTTGTTAACTTCAGGGTGGGAGGAAGTGCCAGTCTTAACGATGACTATCGTCTCAGTGGCGCTAGTAACCTTGATAATAATCAGGGTACACTTCGCTTTGCTGATGGTAATAACACGGCTACTTTGATAGTTAATCCTACTGAAGATGATTTAGTAGAAAATACTGAAACTGTACAAATTGACTTAGTTCGAGACGATGATAACTATCTACTAGGGAGCAATAGAAGAGCAGTTAGTACTATCCTAGATAGCGATGTTCCTCCACCAGTAGTAAGTGTACAAGTTTCCCCAAGCAGTGTAGCTGAAGATGGGAGTCCTAATCTCGTATATACTTTCACTCGACGTGGTGGAGACTTACAACAACCTTTGACTGTTGATTTTAATGTTGATGGTGAAGCTCGTTTCAATCAAGATTATCGAGTGATTGGTACTAAGGATTTTAATAATAATCGTGGTAGTATCGAATTTAGACCGAGAGCATCTACTGCACAACTCACTATCAATCCTAACCGTGATAGGAATATTGAGAACGATGAAAGCATTAATATAGAATTACGACCAATAGGAAGCAACTATAACATTAATACTCGACAAAGTACGGCAGCAGGAATTATCACTAATGATGATAGTGAAATTCGTCTAAGTGTGTCTCCCAATAGTGTTACTGAAGATGGAAATCAGAATTTGGTATATACTTTCACTCGTATTGGTGAAATTAGTAATAGTTTACGTGTTAACTTTCGTGTAAGTGGGAGTGCTTCTTTCAATCAAGATTATCGTGTATCTCGGGCTAGTAGTTTTAGTCGTAATCGTGGTAGTATTGAATTTAGACCACGTTCTCGCACAGCAGAATTAATTATTAATCCTAAGCGTGATACATTAGTAGAAAACAACGAAACAGTTGAAATACAGTTAATTAATAGCAATAATTACCAAGTTAGGGGTAATAGTCGAGTACGAAGCACGATTACTAATGATGATACCGAAATTAATATTCGTGTTTCTCCTAATAGTGTTACTGAAGATGGTAGTCGCAATATTGTATATACTTTTACTCGTACTGGGGATTTGAGCGATCGCCAGGTGGTCAATTTTCGCGTAAGTGGTAATGCAACTCTTAATCAAGACTACCGCGCATTTGGTGCAAGTCAATTCAATACAAATCGGGGTAATGTAACATTTCGTCCCGGAGCACGTACTGCACAAGTAACCATCAATCCTAATAGAGATACAGATGTAGAAAGTAATGAGACTATAGAATTACAGGTAATAAATGGTAGTAATTATCTAGTGGGACGCAATAATCGTGCCCAAAGTATTATTACTAACGATGATGCTTTAATTGGTTTGAGGGTTTCTCCTAGTAGAGTTAATGAAGATGGTAGTCGCAATATTGTATATACCTTTACTCGTACTGGGGATTTGAGCGATCGCCTAATTACTAATTTCCAAGTAGGTGGCAGTGCTAGATTTGAAGAAGATTATATTGTTAATGGGGCTAATCAGTTTAATTCCAATCGCGGTAGTGTAGTATTCCGGCCCCGCTCTAGTACCGCCCAAGTTACTGTTAGTCCCAGCGCTGATAGTGTATTTGAGAGTAATGAAACTGTAGAGTTAGAAATAATCAGGGGCAATGGCTATGAGATTGATACTCGTAGAGACAGTGTCACTGGTACAATTGTTAATGATGATAGTAGGAATAATTTAGGTAGAACTAATTCAGGTATCTTCAACAATGTTTTTTCTGATGCTATAGTTCCTGATATCAACTCTTTAACTGTTTGATTAATAAACTAATTTTTTTGGCGATCTCGTGCAAGATCTCGCTCCGTTGGCGAGTGCGCGATAAACAAACCTCAATCTCAACAAGCTTTTTAGCCACCCTGTCACCCCGTCAGCTTCAAGCCTTCAAGACTTCAAGTCTTGAAGTCTTGAAGTCTTCTTACTTCAAAACTCATTACTCCTTACTCATTACTTCAAGATTCATCCACAAGTAAATGAGTGATAAAGATGCTTTGGTCTGAGTTATTGTTGATGTACAACAAAACAAAATCTACCGATTAAATTAGTTTCTTCGGTTTTACCTGATTGAGTAACTTGTTTCTCGGATTGTAAATCTGGTGCTTGCGCGGTCACAATAGTAACTAAGTTTTGTAGAAAGTTTTTTAATTTATATGTTCTTGCACCTAGATATATATCTGATTCATTTCTAGCTGTTTCATTATAACTCCACTCATCTACCCATTCTGGTAGTATTATTTGACTGGGAATCACATCTACATTCACAACTTCTATGTCATTATTTATATTTGTTTCTTTAGTTGTTACTAATAAACTCATAAAATTTTCTTGGCCTAATAATAGCTTGAATCGCAAAAAATGAGATTCATTTTTTTGAGTTTGACAATTAGTAAAACCTGTATCATTTTCATTCTTACAGGAAGTTACTTGCAATTCTGGTTTAACTGCTAAACTATAGGGCAGGGTTACATATTCTAAAAAATTATATTGATATTCAGAAGGACTTTGATTATTTCCTATTTGTAAAAAATCTACTAGGGTTTTATTAGTAACTATTAAATTGATATCTCGATTATAAATTTCTGAAACCCTAGTAAATCCCGGTGATAATTCCTTATATTCTTCAGTGATATTAAATTTAGCCATCTCTTGGATTATCTCTTGACTAACAATTAAGAGATTCTCTGAACTAATTAAGCTACTATTTCTTTTTTCTAGTTCTTCAAAATAATCAACTATTGTTTGATAATTACCAATAAAAATCAGATAAAATGGTCTATATTCTTCTGGATCTGCAACTAACCTACTATTAAAATTAATAGTGTTGCTAGTACCTTTGTTTTTGAGTAAACCGTCATATATTTTACCATCAAATTGGCTACGTATTCCTAGAACACCTATACTATAACCTTGTTCGATATAGATTTTAAAAGCATCAATTAGGGTAGTATTATCTGAATTAGCCCTCAGTAAATCAGTAACTAAGATAATTAATTTATCTGATTGGGGGGGATTAGTATTGAGAGCGACTTCTAATAAAGCATCTTGCTGTTGTTGTTGATAAAAATTTCTTTTAGTTGCCAGAATAGAATTGTCATCAGGTAAAATTTGAGCAGTGGTGCCCAAACGATAATATTGAGGTTGACTATCACTAAGAGAGGCAATTACTTCGTCTAAAGATTGTAAAACTTGAATATAATTACTATCTTTAATAGTTACAAATCCTTCCATAGAAATAGTACTATCTAGATAAACTTCTGGAGTCACCTTAGTTGTTGTAGGTGAATCGTCTAAATTAGTTTGTTGAGGAGGAAGATTACATTCCCAGGTAACTTTTTGAGAACAAGCACTTAAAATTAAACAAAGGGGAATAAATAGAAAATAAAAATATCTTGGCATCTGATTTACATGAGAAATTGAGCTAAAATTTTAGCTGTATTAACTCTTAGGAATAAAATAATGATTTTAGGTATATTAACTATATTAGCTGGTTTTATGTTGTTTGTAGGGCAAAGATGGTTATTTTCTACTGGCGCTTGGGGTTTAATTCAAATAGCGACTATCTCTAGACAAGCATATACCAATGATTATTTTACTCCGGCAGCTTTAGTTGTGTTAATTGTATCGACAATTTGTGCTATAACTTGGTATGTCATCTCCTCTCGTTGGAGTGTGAATTTTGCACCCATCAAAGAAATGAAAGCAGCAAGAGTGATGTGGATAAGTTTATCAATACCACCCGTACTGAGTTTAGTGGTAGCAGTGTTATTATATGGAGGGGTAAGCGCTTCGGCATTGCCGTGGATGTTCTTATTTTTGCTGTTAAACCTCCTGGTTGTATACTGGTTATCTACAGTTTTAAGCACACCTGAAGAGATGATTGCCGCCGTTTTCGCCGCTAATTGGTTACGTTTAAGATAAAAAAGATTAGCATTAGGATTAATTTTTAACAAAAATGTCAACTTATATTATTGCTATTGGAGGCACAGGTGCTAAATTTATACAGGCAGTGATTCACTTAGCTGCCGCAGGAATGTATGCCAAAAATGAGCGAGTAGAAAACTTACATTTATTGATTGTAGACCCTGATACAGGTAATGGCAATATTGTGGCCGCTTACTCTAACAGTCTTAACAACTATCAAAACTCTCAGGAGATACTTAGAGGGGGTATCAATGAAGAATTATTTTGGTGGATGCAATCGGGTATTGAGAAGTTTCAAGAAGGAATATTATCTCCCTTAAGTAAAAATGGTAAAACTCTCAAAGAACAATTAGAGATTGGTAATTATAATAAAGATGCACCTATTCGTCAGTTAGTAAATGTTCTCTATACAGAAACTGAACAAAATCTTAATTTAGAAGAAGGATTTAGAGGTAGACCAGTAATAGGTGCCGCAATTATCGCTCAAATCGCTCAAAAATCCAAAAGTCCGCAAATTTGGCAAGAATTAATTAGTCAAATCCAAAGAGAAGCTAATTCTGAAGAATCTCCTCAAGTTTTCTTATGTGGGTCAATTTTTGGTGGCACTGGCGCTGCTGGTTTTCCTACTATAGGACGTTTATTAGTTAATGATTTAACTCCGGTACTGCATCGAGTTAAACTGGGAGGTTTACTCATGTTACCCTATTTTAAGTTTAGACCACCAGAGGTTGGAGAAGTTTATGCACGTCCTGAGGAGTTTTTACTGAAGACAGAAGCAGCTTTGCGTTATTACCGAGAAAAAGCGGAGGAGTTGAAATTTGACTTTCTCTATACTTTGGGATTGCCTAATTATACTATGGTAGTCTCTGAAAGTACTGGAGGCAACGACCAGCGCAATCCTCCCCATTTTTTGGAGTTACTCGGAGGTTTAGCTTTACGAGATTTTATTTTTCAATCTAAACCTGAACGGATTACTTTTGTTGATTTGAGTCGCAAGTATAGTAATGTAATTACTTGGGATGATTTGCCCAATTCTCAAGAACGTAACGAAGTAAAAAACAAGTTGATTAATACAACTCGATTTGCCTTTGCTTGGTTATCGACAATAGTACCAGAGTTAGAATACGCTAAACGCAATCCCAGGGAAATTGCCTGGGTAAATCGCTTTTTTAAAACACCTCAGTTAAAAGAATTGAGAGATAAAAATCATCCAGAGAATGCCAAAGTTAGGGTTATTAGTAGTTGGTGTGAGGATTATCTGCGGTGGTTATTAGCTATTCATGAGATAGATAATAATACTGTGCGCTGGTTTAATCCTCATACTTTAGCAGTTAATGGTCGCGGTAGAGTGATGGTGATGAGGGAAGATTTCCCTCACTTGATTAGTGAAAATAGTGGTTTACCTATTAATAAAATTTTGAGAAAAATTAATAAAAATCAGCTCAATGGTCCAGATAATACCGATATTGCCGCTTTAGCTAAGGCTTTGTATCGCAGTATTCATGAAACTTGAATTACCGTCTAGAGAAGAATAATGTAGATAATTTTGCGTAGCTAAACATACCGTATTGATTAAGAAAATAGTTTAAAAGAATATAACAGTTAATTCAAAAAACAGAAAATGTTTGACTTGATAACCACTCTATTTGCTTTTATAATTGTCGGCATAATTATCTTAATAGCCAGATGGTTAAAGGCAAAGATAAAAATATTTCAAGATCTTTACTTACCAGAATCAATTATAGCAGGAGCGATCGCCCTAATTTTAGGACCAGGAATACTAGGAGCGATTGCTGTAGCTACAGGTGCATCTCCAGACGATTACATAGCGGGAGGTCTTTTCTCAGAAAATATACGTAATGTTTGGTCTCAGTCGCCTGGAGTATTTATTAACATTGTTTTTGCCGCAATGTTTTTAGGGGAAACTATCCCTCATCCTCGGGATATTTGGCGTAAAACAGCTCCCCAGGTGGCCTTTGGTCAAACTTTAGCCTGGGGTCAATATGTAGTGGGTATTCTCTTGACAATGCTGATTCTCACTCCTGTATTTGGTCTTCCCCCTATGGCCGCTAGTTTACTAGAAATAGCCTTTGAGGGAGGTCATGGCACCGCAGCAGGAATGTCAGAAGCTTTGGTAGACTTGGGTTTCACCGACGGACCAGATTTAGCCATAGGTTTAGCTACCGTTGGTATACTATCAGGAGTAATTGCTGGTACTGCTTTAGCTAATTGGGGCTACCGTAAAGGAATTATTTCTAAAGAAACTGTTCATGTCACTGGTGGAGATGCCCAATTTCAAGAAACGGCAGAAACAGAAAGTCATGCTATAAGACAGAGAAGAGCTTATTTAATGCGTAATTTACTGGTAGACCCCCTATCTATTAATTTTGGTTTTACTGGTTTAGCTATCGTTATTGGTTGGGTTATTTTGCAACTTCTCGCCTGGATAGAAGGATTAACCTGGGGGAATACAGGCTTAGAAATAGCTGGTGCTATTCCTCTATTTCCTATGGCGCTAATTGGGGGTATTTTAGTTCAAATTGTGATGAAAAGTTTGAACTTAGATGCCTTGATTGTGAGAAGTTTACAAGAAAGAATCGCAGGGGTAGCCCTAGATATTGTGGTGGTAACAGCTTTAGCTTCCATCAAACTAGCAGTTATTGGTAATAATTTGATTCCTTTTTTACTGATTTCTCTCCTAGGGATTGTTTGGAATATTTTTGCCTTTTTGTATTTAGCACCAAAAATATTACCCATTTACTGGTTTGAACGGGGTATCGGTGATATGGGTCAATCTATGGGAGTTACAGCTACCGGAATTCTCTTAATTAGAATGGTAGACCCAGATAATCATACAGGCGCCTTTGAGAGTTTTGCCTATAAACAATTGTTTTTTGAACCGATTGTGGGAGGAGGACTTTTTACGGCGGCAGCGCCAGCTTTAATTAAGCAGTTTGGGCCAATTGCTATATTATTGTTAACGGGAGGGTTAATGGTGTTTTGGTTGGTATTTGGTTTATATAATTGTAAAACTTTGAAAAAACAATTAGAAAGAGAAAGAGAGGCACAACAATACTCAAGTACATACAACAGCTAAAAGCATGATGTAGTACACGCCTAGGGCGATCGCCCTTTTGAAAAAATCAGCATTTAGTCTCAACTCTAGTAATATGGTAGTATGTCTATTCCCTCTTCCCTAAAAACGATAACTGCTGTGTTTTAACTTACACTTCCTTGGTATATGAAATGTTACAAAATCATCTTATTGGCTGTATTCTTGGTACTGCCCCAAAGCGGAATATGGTGCATTAGCTGTGGCGTTAGCCGCTCAAATGTCTCGTACACAAGATAACGTAACTGGCAAAGAATTTATTAATGAATTGCGTTTAATCGGTTCTACAGACTAAATTATGCTAAAAACAAGGTTTAAATAGATATAAGTGAGACAGGGCAAGTAATTCAGCTCAAGACATCTATCAAAAACTTAAATTCTTGCCCTGTCTCAGTTTTTGAAAATTCAGCATAGTTCACTCGGTAGAACCATAAACGCTATATTACTTATTACTAAAGTAATTTAAAAGAAAAAATGTACTATTTTTAGCATCACACAGAAGAAAATCTTGCACTTTTTCTGACAAAAAATAGGCTCAAACCTATATACCATTCATTGTTTTATATTTATTCAGTAAGCCCTACTTATTCTTTTATTCTATAAATTCAAATAGACAAAATAGCAGCAGTACACTAGTTGATAACTTCAACACTTCCTTAATTAATTAATCTTTTTTGGAGTTGAACTAAAGTTAATCTTTAGTTTTTTAGCTCCCTGTTTACTACTTTAGGAAATGTAAGTATTTAACTGGACTGCTGCTATTTTTTTGGACGAGACAGAATGTATTTTAAACAGCTTACTTACCTCTTTTTTTTACTAAAACTGCCTGTTGTTTCTGCCAGGAGAAGCTTTCTTTTGCTTCTATTTATAGAATAACATCATCTTGAGATAACTAGAACTTTTTGATACAAAACTTCATATTAATCTAGGAATTTACTGGAGTTTAGTCTAAACTCCAGTAATTTGGTACATAAGTACTGATAGAGAAAGGTATGTATAAAAAAGCAGAAGATAGTGCCAGTAGTATTGACGCTTTATTTTTCATGATTCTGTGAATTAAATTTTACTATGTTTTTTTGTTTGTTTATATAATACTTAAAGGATTACTTAAGTTTTTAGGACTAAAGTCCAACTACGAACCTAGTATAGTTAGAATAAAAAATAATTGGCATCTAACTCACACCAAAGCATCTATACCTAATGTTACTGGTTGTCGTTGAGTAATGAGTAATGAGTAATGAGTCTTGAAGTAATTATTTGACTAATGAGTTTTGAAGTAATGAGTTAAAGAATTAATGCGATCGCGCTTAAAAATTGGTTGACCTTGGCTACGATCTTAGACTAAATTACAGAATATACAGCAGGTACAGTTTCTCCCCAAGCTTTTCCAAGAATAGCGATCGCATTGGATAGATTATTGCTTTATTAAACTCAAATCTTGCATCTTTATCATATTCACCACATTATCTTTTTTTTATAATAAGTCTTTGAGTTGTTGAACTTGTTGATGTAAATCATCCTGATATTTAAAAACAAAAACTTTATAACCTATATTCCACTCTAAATCCTCGCGCTTGATGGAATCTTTTTTGGCTACCGAAGGATGATCATGAATACTACCATCACAAAAGATAGCTATTTTAGCTTGAGTATAGACAAAATCTGGCTTACAATCAGCTTCAGGGAAATAAACTTGGGTTTGATCTGGTAAAGGCAATCCTTGAGCAAAAATCGCTTCTAAAACCTCTTTTTCATAGGCTGATTGAGGGTCTGTTTGTTGCAGAAGCTGTGCAAAAGTGAGTGAGCGATTGGTTTCGAGAAGAGAATTTAATTGACTTTCAGTCAGTTGAGTGAGAAAATCCTCAATTAAATGTCTATTCAATAAAGGATGAGCTAACTGATTCTGATAGGAGAGAAGACACTCATAACAAGCTTGACTGCAAGTTGGCTTATTTTGTATAAAGTGACAAATATCAAGAGCTTCTTGGGCTAAATAAGCAAAAGATTGAGGATTTTCTAGAATCTGAGATAAGACACCTACTCCTCCTTCTGTGGCTTCCCAAAAGAGAATATATTTACCATCTCCTAATAGTTCGCAGACTAATTCTTCAGATTCGAGCTTATAATAAGCTTGGATTGCTCTTAACAGTGCGTATTGTAAACTGGTTAAAAACTCAAGAGATTCTTCGTGAGCAGTTTGTTGAGGTTCAACAACTAAAATATTACAAGTATCCTCAACCATCAAAGTAACATTAGATTGAATAGAATCATTATTTTCATTGTGAAAAGAATCTCCCCATTCTCCCGTGCGTGTATCTAACTTAAAACCCGTCTCCCGATTACGAAGTAATCCCCGATTGAGGCGATAGATTTTAGCTGTCTCACCGTAACAAATCTTTAAAAGCTTAGTGCCATCAGCTGCTATAACTTCTGCCTCTTTTTTATGCTTATAAGTGTCGTAACGAAAATGAGTAGTTAGATTATAACCATACTTTAACCTTTCTTCCTCATCACAGGTAATTCTTTCCCGGCGTCGAGTAATCATCGTGTCTAAAGTCAATACATAGTGTGAATAATCCTTAAGTCTGGCACCACAGTTTTCACAAGTATCGCGATGAAATTTTTCTCCTGAGTGAAAATAACCACATTTATGACAACTGGCAACTTTTTCAAATTCAACACCTTTAGGAGAAATGCGGGTTTTACTAATTTGAAATTTACTCCCCTCATAATAGATAATATTGCGAGGTGCTAATTCTCTAATAGCTACAATACGAGGACGAGATACAAATTCTCCCCTATCTCCTGCGGGGATAAAACTACGTATAGGCAGTCGGGGAAAATTAAACCCAGGTAAAAATCCTTCACTAGCAAAGTAACGATAGGGATAAAATTCAAATTCACTGTGTGAGCGTTTTTTTGTTTGCCCTACTAATAAGTATCGCTGTCTCTTAGCATCAATTTCTAATTCTTCTGCCCTAGCTTTTTCCTCATCACTAACTAAGCCTTTTATGGCATTCTCTAGAATAAGGCGGGCATTTTCTAACTCGATTATAGCTTCTTGATATAATTTGCGCCAGCGATCGCAAGCTCGGTCAAATGTCTAGTCTGCATTTTCTAGAGTCTGTCTAGCCCAATCTCCACTATACCAATTAGTTTTGTTCAGGTCATTTTGACAAAAAACATCACCCAGTATTTTACTCGCATCAAAAAGACATTTATTAAGTCTTTCTGGAGATAATTTTATTTGTTGTTTAATCTCATCTTTGAGGGGATAATCTGGGTCTTCCAAATCAAGTATTTGATTCATCGAATTACCCAAATCAACTCCCGTATAAGAAAGCCAGAGAGAATAAAGATGAGATTTCAATAAATCTAGATTAGCTAATTCTAATTTCGGTGGTACAACTACTCCCGCCACCATTTGTGCTTGACGTTGATAAAAATATTGATCGTGTCCACTACCATAAGAAGCATACGTAATTACAAGAGCTTCTTGACCTCCCCTCCCTGCCCTTCCACTGCGTTGAGCATAATTTGCAGGAGAAGGGGGAACATTGCGAAGATGAACTACACTCAAGTCAGAGATATCAATACCTAATTCCATAGTAGGGGAACAAAATAAAGCTGCTAAATCACCTCGACGGAATTTTTCTTCCCTGTCTTGACGTTGAGCAGTTGGTACTTGTCCTGTATGTTCTCTACCTTCAATTTTTTGTATACTGTGGGCATACTGTTCATAGAAATTTTGGAAAAATTTATTTACATCTTGTTTATCAAGACTACTTCCCTGAAGCTTTCTCATACTAGTAGGCTCGAAATTAATTTTATTTACTTTTTGAGCTTTCCATACCATAGAATCGATTCGTAATTGAAAATCTTCCTCTTCACCTTTGAGATAGCCACAATCAGTAAGCACTTTGACTAAAGACTCAATTAATCCTAGATATTCTTGCTCTTTTAAAGAGTAATTCCAAATTTTGTTAGAGCGTAAATAGCGGCCTACTTTACTTCCTGAGGTTAGTTTAACGGTAGCTTTTGATTTCTCTTTACTCACATAGGTAGCCTTAACAGCAGAGGGAAGATATTCATTTTCATCAAACTTCCAACTATCATTTAAAGCTTGATTAACTTGACGATATAGTTCTCTAATTTTATTTGGGTCAAGTAAAACAGCATCAATAGCTAATCTTTTTCTCAGTTGGTCTAAAACAGCGAGGGATGCTTGATATCTTTGTGCTGGTGTTGCTGCCAACAAGATTTGATTGGGGTATTTTTGCCAGGGGGCTTGAGCTTGACAAGTTTTATCTAATTCGATATATTCAATAGATAATAGACCGCACTGTTCTAAATTTGGTTGAACAATTCGCCAACCTCTTTTTAAGTCTTCATAGAGACGATACTCGATTAAATGCTCAAATGCTTCTTCATTGCGTTTTTTCCCAATACCAAAATAAGCAGGTTGGATGGCATAATCCTCTTGAGATAAATTCATTTCTTTAACTACAGTGGCGGCTAGTTGTTGATGAATTAAAGAGCCATGTTTTTGGATAGCTTTGTTGAGACTAGCCCTGAGATAAGAAGTTTGCACAAAATCATTGAAATGACCAGATTGTAAGGAGGCATCTTGGCGATTATCAGTAAAGCTAAGTATTTTAGCGGCTTGAGGATTAATTTGGGGATTAAGTCTTAGACGATTAACTGTAGATAAACACAGTAAGGTGGTTGCTGTACTACGTCCCTCACTACTAAGACGGGATAGTTTGCGATATTCTGTAGTTTTTTTATCATAAACAATTCCACAGTTAAGACAAGTTAAAAAGGGTTTGGGAATAAACCAACAAGACACAGGTTGAATAGCAGCATCCTTGCTAACTACTTTGGTGGAGATTTTACCATTGGGATAAACATATAATTTCTGGGGGATAAACTGAGCAAATTCTTTTTTTACCACTCTTCCTTTAGTTTTGGTGAAGCGAAACCAACCCTCAGGTAAACGGTCTTCATCATCAGTATCCCATAGTTCAGGTTCATCTAGGGTTAAATAACCTTCGGTGACATCGTCATCTTCTTCATCAATAGTAATAGGCAGTAAAGGTGTAACTAGATGTTTTTCAGCATCGTAACGAACTATATAATAGTCTTGACCACATTCCCGACAAAAAACTAGGGGATATAATAAGCGCTCCTGTGTAGTTTTATATTGCCCTTCTAGAGTCAATTCTCTTTGGGAATGGGATTGCAGGGTAGCATATACACTTCCCCCTTGAGATATAAACTGATGGAGACGAAAAGGTAAAGCTACAGTTTTTTTCTCTTTACTATCTTGACTATTTAATCTACTGCTCCACAATAACATTTCTTTGAGTATATTTAGGCATAACTGAGGTTGATTTTTAGTCAATTTTGCTAATTTATGGGCACCTTCTTCTAGAGAAATAGGTGTTCTACGTTTGAGATATCCCTCCTCTTCTTCTAAACCAAAATTCATCTCAATCCAGGCACTGAGGGGATGATTTAAGAACACTTCTAAACTTTGTTCTTGTTGAGGGGGGAGTCCTGTTTTGAGACATTCTTGTAATTCTGAGTTGGTGGGATAGGCACGAGAAATAGCTCTTTCTAAGGTTTCATCAATAACTTGATTGGCTTTGATTTCTTGCCCAAACAGTTTACTGGCTACTTCTGCTACAGTTTCTTGGCGATTTGCCCTTGTGCCCTCTGTAGACATTGTCGCTGATGTACCTATACATAATAGTTGTTTTCCACATCTTTGTTTGAGTTTACGAATAACTAAGGCTACATCTGAACCTTGACGACCTCTATAAGTATGTAATTCATCTAAGATTAAGTATTTAAGGTTGGGGGATTCTACCAGTTTTTCTTCATGGATACGAGTTAACATCATATCCAACATCACATAGTTAGTAAGGAGAATTTGGGGCGGATTGTGTTGTATCTCGGTTTTTTCTTTTAAGCTTTCTTGACCTGTGTATTTAGCTACTCTAATATGACTATTAGTAACATTAGCTAAAAATTTCTTAAATTCTTCTTCTTGAGAGTTAATTAAGGCATTCATCGGATAAACTAGTATCGCCCTAACTCCGTTTAATTGGGGATTATTTAGTAAATCATTGATGATAGGTACAACATAACTTAAACTTTTTCCAGACCCTGTTCCAGTAGTTACTATATAAGGTAAATTCTGTTGGGCTAATTGAAAAGATTGTTCTTGATGGGCGTAAAAATGAAATTTAGGGAAATAGCGATGGCAATCTGGATGGAGAGTACCTGATTTAATTAATTGAGTTACTGTGGCGGTGCGTTTATAGGGAGGATTTAGTTGTACCAGAGGATTTTTCCATAGTTTTCCTTTATCTAATTCTTGTTTAACAAATTCTCTCAAGCGTGTGTCTTTTATTTTCAGAAAACTTTCTATATAGTTGCGATAGTCATTAATCACTTCATCTCTTAACCCAAAGATATCGCTAGTTAGAGAATGAGAATCATAACTATTATCTGAAGATTCTGAAAGTTTTTTTTCTTTTCTGGTGACTTGATATAGTGTTTCTTCTGGATTAAGATAGTTAGCCAATTGATTAGCCAAAGTTTGATTAAGAGTTGATTTCTCAAAGACAGTTTCTACTAATTCTTGGAAATCCCAATTTTGGGGAATACCTGAAAATAATGCTTTTAGTTCATTTTCAGTGAGATTTTCTACTCCGGTAGCATCTAGTTTTTGGGGAAGCATCCCTATGCCGATTAAATTACTGACTGAGGCTAGTGCTGTTTCTCCGTTAATTAGTAAGTCTTTGAGCTGCATAGAAATTTTGATACTAATATTCTTTATTTAAGGATGCCCTAATCTAAATTAATAATATCATTTAAAAGAAGACTAGGTTCGTAGTTGGACTTTAGTCCAAAAGAGTAATCGGGCTGAAGCCCTACT
>NZ_JALKVM010000144.1:0-19128 GCF_057440575.1 Johannesbaptistia floridana | reverse complement strand
ATGTTTGATTCAAAACCTACGCAGTATTGGGGCTAAAGCCCTACTACAAACTCATTTAGTTAAAAAATATCCTCCCCTAACTCAAAAAAGAGATAGGAGAGGATAAATATTTAACTAACTAACTAAAAAGAATGTTTAAGACGCTACAGAAGCAGTTGATCGCCTGCGGCGGTAACGATATTTCTTGGTTTGGCCTGTGGTTTCTGGTTTGTCAGGATGCTGTAACAAAAAGATAATCAAGGGCATGGTTTGAGTTTCTCGCTTAATTAAGCGGCGTAAACTATTTTCCACTTCTTCTGTGATTTGATTCCATTCTACTTGTAACTCATCATCTATAGTGTTGCTGAATTCTTGCCAGCGATCGCTCAGTACTTTTTCCACATTACGGACTATGAGGTCTTTGAGTAAATTTCTTTCGATTTTACTCACTACTCCCCGTAAATTAACCTCTGGTTTTGAGAGCATATTGCCTTCCCAGTCTACTGCCGCAGCCACCGTAATCGCTCCGTCTTCTGCTAGTTTTTGGCGCTCTTCCATTACTTTTTCGTGAACAATACCAGCTCTATCTACCAGTTTTATCCCTGATTCTACGCTTCCTGCGATGCCAATACTATCTTCTGTTAGTTCTATGACATTGCCATTTTCTACTATCACTATATTCTCTTCTGGTATTCCCATACTTTGGGCCGTTTGAGAATGTTTAACCAGCATACGATATTCTCCGTGTACTGGTACGAAAAACTTCGGCTTGGTCATCGCTAACATCAGTTTGTGGTCTTCTTGGGCACCATGACCAGAAACATGAATCCCTAAGTGCTTACCATACACTACATTGGCCCCTAACTTCATTAACCTATCTATGGTATTAACTACTGCTATTGTGTTTCCTGGAATCGGGTTAGCTGAAAAAATGATTGTATCTCCAGGACGAACTTTCAAATCTCTATGTTCTCCTTTGGAGATGCGAGTCATTGCTGATAGAGGTTCTCCCTGGGAGCCTGTTGTGAGAATTAGTATTTTATCATCAGGGATGCTATTTATCTGTCTTAGGGAAACAAATAGGTCATCGGGACACTTAATATAGCCTAGGTTACGGGCGTGGGAGATTACATTCAGCATAGAACGCCCTACTAATCCTACTTTGCGTCCATGCTTTTGAGCTAATTGCAGTGCTATATTTAAACGATGCACAGAAGAAGCAAAGGTAGTTAGCATAATCCTCCCCTCCGCTTGACCAAATACTTTATCTAAGTTGGGATATACTGAACTTTCTGATGGGGTATGTCCTGGTACTTCGGCGTTGGTTGAATCGCTTAGTAGTGCTAATACTCCTTTTTCTCCATGTTCTGCTAATTTTTGTAAATCAAAATGTTCTCCATCTACGGGAGTATGGTCTACTTTGAAATCTCCTGAGTGAATAACTACCCCTATCGGTGTATGTAGGGCTATAGTGAAGCTATCGGCGATGGAGTGGGTATTTCTTAAAAATTCAGCATAGAATGAACTGCCTATTTTTACTATATCTCTGGGAGCTACTGAGTGTAATTTCGTCTTTTCTAGAAGATTTGCTTCTTGTAGTTTATCTTCTAAAAGACGCATTGCTAGACGAGGTCCATAAATCAACGGTATATTAATCTGTTTGAGATGATAGGCGATTCCCCCTATATGATCCTCATGTCCGTGAGTCACAATCATTCCTTTTATCTTATCTTCGTTTTCTTTTAGATAAGTGATATCGGGAAGTACTATGTTAACTCCGTGCATTTCGTCTGTGGGAAAAGCTAGACCTGAGTCTAGTAAGATTATTTCGTCTTCGTATTCAAATACGCAGGTGTTTTTACCTATTTCATGGAGTCCACCTAATGGGATAATTTTTAGTGTTGGTTTTGTCTCTTTTTTATTTGGCATATTGTTCCTTTTAATTTCAATTGGTTTGCTTTTTTACACTTTATTTAGTTGTGATTGAAAAACTTTTTTTAGCAGCTTTTTTCTAATTTGTTTAATTCTGTTTTCTGGTTATTTTTCTTAAGATTTTTCCAGCTCTTCATCTATATAGCGTTTTCTAGTCTACTGAGAGAGGTTATTGGATTAGGATGTAAGTTCAAAACAGGAAAAAAATAATTAACAAAAATGTACCTGATGCCTATGGAAATTGCTATATACTAGTTTTTATTTTTCCAATACTTTATTTCTTTTAAAGTACTTTTTTTTCGTTATTACTATTGCATTATACTATTAATTTCATGAATACAATCTTATTTTCCTTAGCTTTAATCTCAATTTTGCCTAGAATTAAACATCTGCTTTACATATTAATTATAACATTTTTTTGACTTTTTTAATTAATCAAAGATAGATCTTGTAAAACTATTTTTAATTTTGCTTCTAATTCTGGTTCTAATTCACACAAAGGCGATCGCAGTCCCCCTACTTGCCAACCTTGTAACTTCAATGCCTTTTTTACGGGTATGGGATTAGTTGCACAGAACAACACTTTAAATAGATTATATAATTTTAAGTGTATGTCTCTGGCTAATTTAGTTTCTCCACGGTTAAAAGCTGCAATCATTTCTTGCATTTCTTTTCCCACCAGATGACTAGCCACGCTGACTACTCCGCAACTTCCTACACTTAACAGGGGTAAGGTTAGGGAATCTTCTCCTGAATAAATCATAAATGATTCTGGGGTATTGAGGCGAATAGCACTGGCATTTTCTAAACTGCCGCTTGCTTCTTTTACTGCTACTATACTTTCTATTTTAGCTAATTCCGAGATAGTTTCAGGAGTTAAATTACATCCTGTTCTCCCTGGTACATTATAAAGCATCATTGGCAGATCATCAGTTGCTTGGGCGATCGCCTGAAAATGTTTGTATAATCCTGCTTGGGTTGGCTTGTTATAGTATGGCACTACCTGCAAAGAGCCATCTAACCCTAGTTTTGCTGCTTTTTTCGTAGCTGCGATCGCTTCTTTTGTGGAGTTTGAGCCTGTGCCTGCGATTATCTTCGCCCTTCCCCCTACTGCCTGTTTTACTGCTGTAAATAATTGATATTCTTCATCCCAATCTAGGGTCGGTGATTCCCCTGTAGTCCCACATATCACCAAACCATCACTACCATTATTGACTAAATAATCTGCTAACTTTTCAGCCATATCATAGTCAACTTCATCGCTCTTTGTAAATGGTGTCACCATAGCGGTGAGCACTCTCCCGAATAATGGATTACTCATTCACACCCGTTTCTTCTTTATTTATTTAACAACAACTCGCCTATTTGTACTGCGTTTAAGGCTGCCCCTTTACGAATTTGATCACCACATATCCACAATTCTAAACCATTAGGTAAAGAAATGTCTTGACGAATGCGACCGACTAACACTTCATCTTTGCCGCTTGCCTCGATAGGCATAGGAAAATAATTTGCTTGCCAATCTTCTACAAGTTTTACACCTGGTGCTTTTGCTAAAATGTCTCTAGCTTTAGCTACAGAAAAGCCTTCACTAAATTCTAGATTAATCGCTTCAGAATGGGCACGCAATACTGGTACTCTGACACAAGTTGCCGATATTTTCAACTGAGGAGTGTTGAAAATTTTTCTCGTTTCATTGACCATTTTCATCTCTTCTTGACAGTATCCCTGCTCATTTAGAGGGGAGTTATGGGGAAACAGATTAAAAGCTAGAGGATAGGGAAAAGCATTTGTGGGTGGAGTTTTACCCTCTAATATTGCTCTTGCTTGGGTTTTTACTTCTTCCATGGCTTGAGCCCCGGCACCACTTGCTGATTGATAAGTTGAGACGATTATTCGCTTAATTGCTTTTAGCTGGTGTAGGGGCCAAATAGCTACTCCCATAATAATCGTTGTACAATTAGGATTAGCAATAATGCCTTGATGTTTATTAACCTCTTGTGGATTAATTTCAGGTACAATCAGAGGCACATTAGGTTCCATTCTGTAAGCACTAGAATTATCTATAGCCACAGCCCCTGCCTCTACAGCTTTAGGCAACCAAGTTTGAGAAATTGATCCTCCTGCTGAAGCTAATACCAAATCTATATTCTTAAAAGAATTATCCTCTACTGCTTCAACTTGAATTAACTCTTCCTTAAAACTCATGGTTTTCCCGGCAGAGCGAGTCGAAGCTAAGAGTTTTAACTCAGCTATGGGAAAATTGCGGCTCTCTAGCAGTTGAACGATTTCTGTTCCCACAGCTCCTGTAGCACCTAAAACAGCGACACGAAGTTCACCCCTCAAATAAAATTCCTCCCTCAAATAAAAATAATTTTGGTATGATAGTATTTCTTAGGCTAGGATATCATGAGTATAACTTTTAATTCAATTGAAAAAGTTAGTTTAGTTAAAAATAAACAGAGAGAAAGTATAGATGAAGGTTACCCAGGAAAAGCTTCCTGATAGTCAGTTAGGACTAGAAATAGAAATTTCAGGGGAAAGCTCCCGCAAAAAGTATGATCAAGTAGTAAAAGAATTATCTCGTTCGACAACTATTCCTGGTTTTCGTAAAGGAAAAGTACCAAAACCTATTTTGCTACAAAAATTAGGAATAGAAAGAATTAAAGCCGCAGTTTTAGAAGAGTTACTTCAAGAAAGCATGAAAGCGGCTATTGAACAAGAAAATATCGAACCTTTAGAAAAAGGTAAGTATCAACTGCGCTCAGACTTTGAAGAATTACTCAAAAGCTACAAGCCGGGAGAAGTATTTAGCTTTAGTGCCGCGTTAGAAATGCCTCCTGAAATAGAATTAGGAGATTATCATAACCTCAACGTCAAGGCGGAAGAAATAAAATACGATCCTAAAGATGTAGAAGAATTTTTAACAGAGCGACGCGCCGCTCAAGCTATCCTAGTACCAGTAGAAGAGCGTTCTGCACAATTAGGAGATTTAGCAGTAATTGACTTCCAAGGCAAAGAAACTGCCCCAGAAGCAGCAACAGAAGCAGCAACAGAAGCAGAAACAGAAGCAGCAACAGCAAAAGTTATTCCTGGTGTAGAGGGCAATGACTTTGAAATGGAATTGGCGGTAGAAAAGTTTATTCCTGGTTTCGTAGAGGGAATAGTAGGTATGAATATAGGGGAAAGCAAAACTATACCCTTGACTTTTCCAGAAGATTATCCCACAGAAGAATTAGCTAGTAAACCAGTAGTGTTTGAAGTAACACTAAAAGAATTAAAAGAAAGAGAACTGCCAGAATTAGACGATGAATTCGCTCAAGAAGTGAGTGAATTTCAAACCATGGTAGAATTTAAAGAGTCTGTGCAAAAACAATACCAAGAAAAAGCAGAACAAGATACTAAACAGGGCATTGATGCGGCTATCCTTGCTGAATTAGTATCTATAAGTAAGATAGAAATCCCCGGAAGCATGATTGATGAAGAAGTAAGCGAAATGCTAACTCAAACAGCCATGCAGTTTCAGCAAATGGGAATGGATGTCAAACAAGTTTTTACACCAGAATCAATTCCGAGAATGCGGGAAAATATTCGTCCCGAAGCTAAGCAAAAACTTCAAGAAAATTTAGCAATCCAAGAAGTAGCTAAAAAAGAATCAATTAAACCAGAGGAAGAGGCAATAGCGGCAAGAATCTCTGAAATTAAAACACAATTAGAAGGTCAAGCAATAGATGAAGATCGCTTATCACAAATAGTTGTAGATGAGTTGACTAGAGAAAAAACTCTATCATGGCTACAGTCAAAAGCACAGGTAGAATTATTACCTCAAGGCTCTTTGAGCGAATCAAACCCAGAAGAGGAAGAAACAGCAGATAACACAGAAGAACCAGAAACACAAAACCAAAACCCCACGGAAGAAGGAT
Source organism: Johannesbaptistia floridana (assembly GCF_057440575.1). Classification (NCBI taxonomy): domain Bacteria; kingdom Bacillati; phylum Cyanobacteriota; class Cyanophyceae; order Chroococcales; family Cyanothrichaceae; genus Johannesbaptistia; species Johannesbaptistia floridana. Next base: position 13,294 of record NZ_JALKVM010000144.1, on the reverse strand, counting down.
CTTAAACTCTCCATTGGCACATTTATTTTTACATCCTGACTGAGTAAGAAATGAGGAGTGTGGGAAGTGTGGGAAGTGTGGGATTTACTCATGAGTCAAATCCGCCTAATTATAGCAGCGAACGCAGTAGTGTTAACAACATTTATCACTAACTTTTCCCCCCTTCCCCCCTTACTAAGGCAGGGCTGTTTTGTTCTTGACAAAGAAAATGGCGAGGAGAAGCAGGGAGCACCGGAGCAGGGAGAGGGGATTTTTTGCTAATAATAAATCCCCTTTTTTCTAAAAATAGCTAAAAAGAGCGACAACTTTTGTTGTGTCTAGCTTCTAGCTTACGACAAAATTTTAGAATAAAACAGCCCTGCCCTTACTAAGGGGGGCTTTTCATCATTTTTGTCAACATCTATTGGCTCATTGCTATAGTTAGATTATGGGATATTGATGCAAATACCTAAAAACCCTCTTTCTCCCCTTCTCCCCCTCTCCCCCTCTCCCCCTCTCCCCCTCTCTCCACGATCCCCATGAGGCCAAGAGAGCTAGAAGTCTGATAAAAAGTATAAAAAAACTTGCTATAATTGACGGTGAAAACGATTAATTGTTAGTAAAAATCAACTAGACTGTTAAATAGGGTAGAATGAGCCTATTTGTGACATTTGAACAAAACCTCTATAGAAAATAATAGCAAACTCCCAAATATAATACTATGCTAAACTCTCAACATTTGATAACAGACACCAAAAGTTACTACAAACCAGAAATTTACTCCATGAGTAAAATTCAGAAAACAAAAAATAGCCAAATACAAAATATAGTGCCGATGGTAGTAGAACAATCGGGCATGGGAGAACGAGCTTTTGATATCTACTCAAGACTATTGAGAGAAAGAATTATATTTATTGGAACTCCCATCGATGATAACCTCGCTAACTCGGTGACAGCTCAAATGCTATTTTTAGAATCAGAAGATTCAGAAAAAGATATTCAACTATATATCAATTCTCCTGGGGGTTCAGTATACGCAGGTATGGCCATATATGATACGATGCAACAAATAACCCCAGATGTAGCAACAATATGCTATGGAATCGCCGCGAGTATGGGTGCTTTTCTTCTCTCGGGAGGAGCTAAAGGCAAACGTATGGCTTTACCGAACTCTCGCATGATGATTCATCAACCATTAGGAGGCGCCCAAGGACAAGCATCTGATATCCAAATACAGGCAAAAGAAATTTTGTACATTAAACAAAGGCTTAACGAAATGTTGGCAGAACATACAGACCAACCTCTAGAAAAAGTTAAGCAAGATACAGAACGCGATTTCTATATGTCCTCAGCAGAAGCAAAAGAATATGGATTAATCGACCAAATAATATCTAAACCAGGTGTCTATCAACCTGAAGTAAATGTAGAAGCACTATACTAGAAGACGCAGATAAAGAGGCAAAAAAGAGGCAAATATGTCAAAATACGACGCTCATCTAAAATGTTCTTTTTGTGGAAAATCCCAAGAGCAAGTACGTAAGTTAATTGCAGGACCTGGAGTATATATATGTGATGAATGTGTAGACTTGTGTAATGAGATTTTAGATGAGGAGTTGGCCGCTTCTAACAATGGCACAGAAGCTAGTCAACCAATTTCACGAACAGCTAACTCGGCAAAACGCAGAGAAAATCAAGAGCAAATAAACTACAACCAAATCCCCAAGCCAAAAGAGATCAAAGCCCATCTAGATGATCATGTGATCGGTCAAGAAGCAGCTAAAAAAGTTCTATCGGTAGCTGTATATAACCATTACAAGCGCTTAAGCTTGAATCAAAAAACTAAAGAGAAAAAATCAGAAGACAGTGTAGAGCTAAACAAATCAAACATACTGCTTATTGGGCCCACAGGATGTGGAAAAACTCTACTAGCACAAACTTTAGCTAAAATCCTTGATGTGCCTTTTGCTGTGGCTGATGCCACAACTCTCACGGAAGCAGGTTATGTGGGAGAAGATGTAGAAAATATCTTACTGAGATTACTCCAAGTAGCAGATTTAGATGTAGAGGAAGCTCAAAGAGGGATTATCTATATAGATGAAATCGACAAGGTAGCAAGAAAAAGCGAAAACCCATCAATAACTAGAGATGTATCAGGTGAAGGTGTACAACAAGCTTTGTTGAAAATGCTAGAGGGAACAGTAGCTAATGTACCCCCCCAAGGCGGTAGAAAACATCCCTATCAAGATTGTATCCAAATAGATACAAGTAATATCTTGTTTATTTGCGGTGGTGCTTTTGTTGGTTTAGATAAAGTAATCGAACAAAGAACAGGGAAAAAATCCATGGGCTTTATTAATTCAGGAGATAGTAAATCTAAAACAAAAGACAAACAGACAAAAGAAAAACGCACAGCCGATGTACTAGCGGCACTAGAACCAGATGACTTGGTGAAATTTGGCATGATTCCAGAATTCGTAGGACGTATACCAGTAATAGCAGGATTAGAACCTCTAGATGAAGAAGCTTTAATCGCTATACTGACTGAACCACGTAATGCCTTGATAAAACAGTATCAGCAACTGCTAAAAATGGACGAGGTAAATCTAGAGTTCAAAGTAGACGCAATTAGAGCGATCGCCAAAGAAGCCTATCGTCGCAAAACAGGAGCTAGAGCTTTACGAGGTATAGTAGAAGAAATCATGTTAGAGGTGATGTATGAGTTACCATCTAAAAAAGATATCCACCATTGTGTGATCACTAAAGACATGGTAGAAAAACGTTCCACAGCAGAATTGTTAATTCATCCGTCATCTTTGCCTCAATCAGAATCAGCTTAAGTATGCTTGAAAGTAAAGAAGGAAAAATTAATATTAGTGGGACCGAACACTATTACGAATGGATTAAGCAAAAAAACGGTAACCAAGTAAAACCAGTCATGGTTTTTATCCATGGCTGGGGAGGTTCTAGTAGATACTGGCGCACAACAGCTAGATTCTTAAGCGATCGCTTTGATTGTCTACTATATGATTTAAGAGGTTTTGGACGTTCTAAGCTAACTGTAGTCCAAGATAACTTAGGTTACGAATTAGAGGTATACGCAGAAGAGTTAAAACTATTACTAGATGCTTTTAACTTAGAGAAAGTATACTTAAATAGCCACTCGATGGGGGCATCGGTGGCTACTATTTTTGGGAGTAGTTATCCAGAACGTCTTCACAAGTTGATATTAACCTGTAGCGGGATCTTTACTTATAACAAGTTAGCCTTTGAAACTTTTTATTTATTTGGTGGTTATGTAGTTAAATTTCGTTATCAGTGGTTTACTAAAATACCAGGAATGGACCGCCTATTTATGGCCCGTTTTCTACATCGTCCGATTGAAGCTGAAGCAAGACTTGCTTTTTTAGAAGATTTTATTCAAGCTGATTATGACGCCGCCTTGGGGACAATTTATACCTCAGTGAGTAAACAGGCAGTAGATACCATGCCGCAAAAATTTGCTCAGTTAAATATTCCTACTCTTCTAGTTGCCGGAGAAAAAGATATTATTATTCCAGCTACTATGGGAAAAGCAGCAGCTAGTTTAAATACTGATTGGATTAAATACATAGAAATTAGTAAAACCGCCCATTTTCCTATGCTTGAAGACTCCTCAACTTATTTACAACAAGTAAATAGTTTTCTAGATTCTTAGAGTTATTGTAATTGGCTCAACCGTAGGTTGGGTTAAACGAAGTGCAACCCAACACATACCTTTTGGAGATAATCAAAGGGATTGTTGGGTTTCGATATCTCAACCCAACCTACGAAGGCTAAATATCCTAAATATCGCCCTCAAAAATTAATAAATAGTAGGTTGGGTTAAACGACAGTGCAACCCAACACATAGCATTGAGACATCACTGGGATGATGTTGGGTTATCTTCCTGCCCCAACCTAGGAAGGCGATCGCCCGACCCAAACCTCAAGCTCAATAAGCTTTCTAACCACCCTGTCACCCCGTCAGGCTTTTTGTGCTTTAAATAATTTTTGGGTTAATAGCTGAAAAATAAAAACTAACTAAAAATCTCTAAATCTTTCTAAAAGCAATGCTACAGTCAATAAATAACAAAATTGCTAAAGAATGAGTAAACTAACCATATCAAAGATAGCAAAACTAAGTTGACACTGATAAACTAGTTTAAGTTTAATTAGCGATCGCATGTTGCAAACCTCAAGAGCCATAAGCTTTTTACCCACCCTGTCACCCCGTTAGGCGATCGCCCTTCTCAAACAAGATCCGATTTTTAACCAAATCTTATTGTAAGAAATAGTACTCCTATCTTGACTCCCTTATTAAAACCTTTGGCATATCTATTTAATTTGGGCAGTTTCGGTACTTCATTCTTAGCATCCTCTATTGCATCAATAAAATCTATGCTTAGATTTGATTCCCGGTCTTCTACATAGACTCCTACTTGTTCTAAAACTTCGCTTATGAAAGATGCGGTAAGCAGGGTAAAACCTTGGATAACTCCCAAACCTTCCGCAGCTCGACTATTTAACGTCCTATTTATTAATCTCGCATATGCAATCAAAGGAATTTCCCCACTTGGATCTGTTAAGTTACTAGGATTATCAAAACCATAAATATAATCATGTAAACTTATAGGTATCTCATTAAACCCTTCAAAAGGATCTCTAGAAATAAACCGTCCTGTGGCTGAATCATAATACCTTGCCCGTAGATAAGTTAAACCTGTTGCTTCATCTAATTGTTCACCCGTAAATAAGTAATTATTCTCATCCACATCAACTTGATTTAAAAAATTACCATAAGCATCATAAACATACTCATTAGTGGCTAAACCATTCTCATCGGTTAAATTACGGGTGCTACCTAAACCATCAACATGAGCGAAAATCTGCCCTGTGCCACTATCTTGAGAAATTAAATCCCAACCGTAGGTATAAGAAGTTATCACATCACCATTGGCGGTATATTCCTCAATTACTTGAGCAAACCGTTGTTGATTTTTATCAACTAAGAAGCGCATTTCTTCTCCATCTACAGTCATTGCTACTCGAATACCATTGGCATCGTATTCAAACTCAATCCGTTCAGTTTCGCCATTGTCATTAACTTCTACTGCTATTAACTCACCCTTAGCATTCCATTCATAAGTTTTGGTAGTTTCGCCATCAACCGTTATGGTAATTAAATTACCTGCATCATCATATTGATATTCAGTGACCACACTTCTAGTTGCTTCCCTCAACAGGCGATCGTTTTCATCATAGGTATAGGTAGTAGTTCCATTTTCTGAATCAACCTTCTGGAGGCGATTACCTACAGCATCGTAAACATATTCAATGGTGTAGTTACCATTAACTGAATCAGTCACTGATTCTTCAGTTAAGCGATAGAGTTCATCATATTCATAGTTAGTTATTCTGCCGTTTTCTTCTTCAATTCGTAAGCGATTGCCTACTCCATCTAGGGTATAGGTAAAGCTAGAAATAGTGTTGTTACCATTGACATTTTCTAGGTATATCAGGCGATTGAGGTTATCATAATCACGATTTTCTACTACTCCATTTGGTAAAATCGTTTCAATTAAATTACCCACAGCATCATAATCATAATCAGTAACTCCACCATCACTATCAGTGACCGTATCAGGGCGATTTAAAGCATCGTAGGTGTAAACTGTGGTGCCAGAAGCCGTGTCAACCGAGAGAATATTACTTGCATCATCATAAGTATAGGATATACTGCGTCCATCAGGTTCCGTACGGGATAATAATCTATCTCGCAAATCATAGGTAAAGGTGGTTGTGCCTCGGTTATCAGTAACAGTGGCTAATTGTCCAGTTAAGGTATAGGTAAAGGTTTCTGTGGGAGTATTATCAGAATAACTACGAGAGATTAACCTGTCTCGCTCATCATAGTTAAAGGTAGTTACCACGCCGTTATAATCGGTGATAGTTTTGATGTTACCCACTTTATCATAGGTGGTTGAGGCAATTTGTCCTAAAGGTAAGCTAGTGTTGATAACTTGGTTTAAGTCATCGTAGGCAAAGTTAACTACATTATCATTAGCATCGATTTGTTGAATAATATTACCTGCGGTATCGAGGATATATTCAGTTTCACCGCCTAAAGTATCAATAACCTTAGTTAACCTGCCGAGGGCATCGTATTCAAAATCATTACTATTTCCTGCTTGATCAATTAGCGTAATCAAATAGCCTAGACTATTATAAGTATGCTCTTGTTCGCTCCCATCGGCAAAGGTAATATTGATTAACTGATTTAAACCATCATAACCATATTCCGTACGGTGGTTATTAGCATCAATCAAGGCAGTTAGATTACCTACCGCATCGTATTCAAAACGAGTTTGATTATCATTAGCATCCTTTTCCCGAATGAGATTACCTGCATTGTCATAGAAAGATTCGGTGCGATTGCCTAACTCATCAATTTCAGCACTAACTAAACCATCGCCATAATATTCGGTGGCAATAAAAGGATTATCAGTTAAATCGAGGGGAGTGTTATCAGGATAGATGGTTTTTACCAGACGTTGGAGGGCATCATATTCATAGTAAGTCACCCTGCCTAACTCATCGGTGGTAGAGATTAACTGATCTGATTCATCATATTCGTTGAAAATACGAGGATTATCGTTATTATTAGGGGTATTGTCCGGGAAAATCGTAGTAATTAACAATCCCCTGTCATTATAAACAAATTCGGTTCTGCGTCCTAACTCATCAACTTCTGCTATTACATCCCCTGCTTCATTATATTCGGTCAAACTAGTATCACCATTGGGATTAGTTTCGCTAGTTTCCCGCCCTTCTCCATCATAAGTGTAGGTGAAAGTTTGCCCTAAATCATTAGTAACGGAAGTAACGTTACCTCGATTATCGTAGGTGAAGGTATATTCTGCACCATCGGGGGAATTTAACTGGGTGATATAACCAAAGTTATTGTAAGTAAAGTCGATTTCGTTGCCTTCGGCATCAGTTATGGTGGTTAACAAGCCACGATTATCGTATTCATATTCAGTAATATTTCCTTCGGCATCTTCCCTTTGAGTACGATTTCCTTCGGCATCATAGGTATTAGTGGTAGTGTTACCGTTAGCATCGGTTTCGCTGAGTAAGTCATTATTTTGATTATAGGTGGATGTGGTGGTATTCCCTTCCCCGTCGGTTTGACTTAATAAGTTACCGCGATCATCATAAACAAAAGTACTAGTATTACCTTCAGGATTTGTTTCACTGATAACATTGTTATTACCATCATAAGTTCTTTGTGTTCTTCCTCCTAAAGCATCTATTTGGGTAATAATATTACCTCTATCATCGAATACTAAAGTAGTTTCATTCCCAAAGGGATCTCTAATGGTTTGACGTGAGGCAGCAGAATCATAATTAATATCTAAAGCATTGCCATCAGCATCAAATATCTTGCTAATTTGTCCATTTTCATCGTATTCTGTGCGTACACCTGTTCTACCTAGTGGGTCTATTACTTCTGTGAGATAATGAGGTATGTCGCTTTCATATTTGAAGGTGGTTTCGTTACCAGCGCGGTCTGTAAAACCAACCAAGTCACCATCATTATTATAGTTATATCTCAATGAGTTACCATCAGGATCTATTATTTCGGTAATTTGTCCTTCTGCATCACGGATAAATTGAATTTCTGCACCAGTTGAGCTGACGATACCATTATCACTATAAGTAAGAACATTACCATTTCTGTCAGTTACATCAATTAATCCTTCATTTTGGTTGTAGCGATAAATGGTGCCATCTCGGGTAGTTAATCTGTATATAGTTGGGTTATAACCTAGGAAAGTAAATAATGGTGCTCCAACTGTACCATCACTTCTCAAACTTAAACTTGTGAGACTGTCTTCTGCTTCTAATGTAGCATATACACCTGGATCTGGTGTAAAAGTAGGGGTATAAATTGGACCGAAGAAACTACCTCCAGAGAGTTCAACATCGAAGGTAAATCCAACTCTACGTCCATCAGGAGTGTTTAATGTTATCCTAGTTCCGACAGAGAAAGTATTCGTAGTATTAAAGATAATTGAATTAGCATCACTTAAATCCCTACCATCAGGAGAAGATTCAACGATATTAGCATCAGCTAAACCAATTTCCCAACCATAGCCAAAATCTGTTTCAAAATTGGCATTCAGACTATTATAAGTCCTAGTAATTTCAATGGGTACTCCTGCAACAGGTACACTTAAATCAGTAAAGTCAAGACTAAATTCTCCAGGTTTAGTGGGAGAATCGATGCCTAAAATTACACCATCAACATTACCTTGGCCATTAATATCTTGAGTAAAGACTTGAATAAAATAACTATCATTGCGATAGAGATTAGGATCTATAGTCCCAATAACGCCATCATCAATGTTATTGCTGCCTTCGGCGATAGTAATAAAATCAGGATCATTTGGATCTAAATTATCTAAGTCTATGAGACTTACTGGGGCAATCTGTAACTTATAGAATTCGAGATTATCATCATTAATTGAACCAATAATATCAGTTTTTTCGTTGATAACAGGGTTAGTGGGATCAAAAATACTTAAATCTAGCTCTGTTACAGGCGCTTCTGTATCAGTGGGGTCAAATACCCTAATTTCTACATTTTTACTGTCACTATTACCGTTTAAGTCTGTCGCTGTGGCAATGACTTCAAAGACTCCCGATTGAGTAAGTTCCACAGAAGCACTATTAATGATGCCATTTTCAACAGAATCGGGGTTTAAGATTAAAGGATTGCCATCAAAAGATAAATCTAAATCTGCTAAACCAACATTATCAAAGCCCTGAATTTGTAAGTTTAAGGTATCACCAGGATTGAATAAGCTACTATTAAAACCCAAATTGACTTGTGGGGCTTCATCATCTCCTATAATACTAATTACATTAATTTGATAAGATTGATTTATAACTCCACCTCGTCCATCACTAACTTCTAACTCAACGGCAAAAGTTCCTTCTTGATCTGGATTCCAAGTAATTTCTCCTGTTGAACTAATTTGCATTCCAGATGGATTGTTTAACAGATTATAGGAAAGAGTATCGTTATCAAAATCAAATGCTTGGACAGAATATTGATATTCATTATCGATCGCTCCACTTGTGTTTGGTTGAGAAGTGATAATAGGAGTGCGATTAGCGGCAACATAGTTATAAGTATTGTTTTCCTCATTACTTTCAGAGACAAAACCTTGTCCTGTACCATCATCATCAGCAACTACCCAAATTTCATCTAAAGTTATTTCTCCATCAATAGTTAAACTGACATCTTCAAAATTGGCAGTATTCAGCCTAGCAGATGTTTGAGTCACACCTAGTAATGTTCCGCCTTCTTCAGGATTTCCTCGATAAAAAGCTACATTAATACCTGAATTAACAAAAATATTGCCCCCATTACCAATACGAGCGGTTATTGTGGTTTCACCTGCATTTTCATCAAGCCTTACAAACGACATGGTTAAATCTGGACAAGCATTTACACTACCGTCAGTTCGTATATTCAGACGATAATTATTATAAATTTCCCAGTTATTGGCTTCAAAAACAGGTATTGATCCATCTTCATTAATGTTGGTAATGTGATAGGTATGTTGATTCCAAATTTGACGAGTCGGCACCCAAGTATCATTCAAATCACCAATGACAAATATACCTGTGTTTCCAGAAACTATTGAATTATTAGCAACAGCTATAATTTCAGCATTGCCATCAGCATCCACATCAACGACTAATGGATATTCATAAGTGGTAGCTGAACTTTTCTCAAATTGATATAAAATACTGCCTGTTTCACCATCATAAATCCGTAAAAATCTTTGATCATTAGAAAGGATCTCAACTCGACCATCCCCTTCAAAATCAAACACTGAAGATCCTGTCATACTACTACTATCTGAGATCGATTGTGTCCATTTTACTGAACCATCGGTTTCTAAAACTGTATATGATCTCCCTGCTATACCGATTTCCACTTGTCCATCTCCATCTAAATCAGCAATAGTAGGAGGACCATATCGTGAACTAGGAAGCGAATTATTCGTCCATTTTATCTCACCTGTATGTTCTAATAAATTAACTTGCCCAGGTGAAACAACAACTATTTCTGGGAACTCATCATCATCAAAATTACCGACAGCAGGGAAACCATCAGCAATAGAGGAGTTCCAATATAATGAACCGTCTGCTCGATAGGCACTACTACCAGCGACGATTTCTGGACTACCATCCATATCTAAATCGGCTACTCCAGATAAAGGTCCTCTCAAACCAATATTTCCTTCACCAAAACTACCTTCCCAAAGAATGTTGCCTTGATTATCAAGAACCGTAGCTCCTACAATAATTTCTGTTACACCATCATGATCTAAATCAGCTAAAGAAGCTCCACCCCAATCTATAGACCCACCAAGCCCACCACCATTTCTTTTTATGGTAGAACTTTGCCACTTAAAACTACCATCATGTTCAAAAGCAATCAAAGAAGAACCATTTTCGTAAGGAGCAATAATTTCTGGTAATGAATCGTTATCAATATCACCCACTGCAATACTCCCCGATGGTAATACTTCGTAAATAGAGTCTGTCACTGTCCAAATTTCACTACCATCAGCACCACTAATAGCTCGGAGTTTGCCATTAGATTGATAGCTTCTACCAGTATAGGTACTAAATATAATATCAGGTATTTCGTCTTGATTAACATCAATAACAGCAGGAGTCATCATTACCTGATTTGAAGTTGGTACAACAGAAAAACTACTTTTATTCCATTCCACAACAGGATTAAACTCACCTATCTGTCCATTATTATCATGTACATCTTCACAATCTTGACTGGTAATAATGATATTGTTGGTTTCATCTACCTCATCAATAACGTTTCCAACATCTACAAAAGCACCAATGGGGGAGTTTAGGAAATTAATTTCTCCAAAAAGTTCGGCTGAAACAGTTATACTCTCTCCTGCATTCAAAGGCTCAGTGATTGCTATTGTTCCAAAAAGGTTATCAATATCATTATCATAGCTTTGATTGCCATTAACATCTTCAAAAAAGGCAACTTCAAAAGCAGTGGTAATATTGTTATTACCACTGTTAGTGATCAATGCTTCTGCATTACCTACAAAGTTGAGTAACTGACCATCAAAAGCAAGTCCACTGGTGTCTAATTCAGCGATAGTCAGATCATATTCTGGTGTTTCAACAATTTCAACATTACCAAAGTCGATATTTTCAACTATTTCTCCTGATTCAAGCTCAATTTCATATTGATTCTCAATTAAAAGAGCTTCTGGAATAGCTAATCCAACATTTCCTAAAACTTCAGATAATTCTTTTTCTTCAATAAAATCACCTGTTGAAGGATCAATAATCACAAGTCTGGAAGGAATACTCGTTCTAAAACTTGATGTACCATAAAGCACACCATTTGAATCAGAGTCAAGACTCGGCACTCTCAATGATGTACTGACTATTAAATCTGGATTAACTGATCCTGTAGATATATCCACTTCAGAGATTCTGGACACATTACCACTAAAAGTTGCTGCATATAGAGTTCCATCAGGAGTAAAAGACATGGCATCAACATCACTAAAACCACTGCCAAAAGATCCAATTAAGGTTGGATTGGCGGTTTCAGTATCAATGAGAATTAATTGACCAGCACCAAAACGTCCTCCAGCACCATACATTTGACCATTATAAAAGGCTAAAGACTCAACAGCACCAAATCCAGCAGTTCTACCGATTTCAGTGACTTCGCCACTTTCGGGATTAATTTCAACCAAAAGATTACCATCTAGAATCCCAAACAATTCACCTTGATCATTAAATTCAAGAGCATCTGCATTATTGTTGTAAATAGAATTACCATTAACATCTCCTAAATTAGCAATTAATGTAAACTCTCCTGTGTCTGGATCTATTTGAGTAAAATCTCCTCTAAAGTTTAATCCAAAAAATGGATCTTGTTGTGCGAAAGAAGGAAATGTTTGTTCAAAACCATCTGGAACTATTTCTCGAACAATATAAGTATCAGGTTCAAGATTATTAAATTCATATTGCCCTGTTTCATCAACATTAGGAGTACTTGGATCATCTTGGGCAGTTACCCTGAAAGGCTCGTTATTGTCTAAAGTGCCGTTGTTATTAATATCCAGATAAACGGTGACACCTGCTAAACCTGATTCTGATTGATTGAAAATCCCATCACCATTACTATCTTCCCATTTAGTACCTAGAATCGTACCTAAATTCCCTGATGCTAAAACTTCTACTGTGAAAGTTTGAGTATCAATACCACCTCTGCCATCCTCGACCTGTACTGTAAACTCATAAGAAGGCAGTAAAAATTCTGTAACTGGTTCAAATGTTAATAAACCGCTATCTTCATCAATTTCTGCCCCAAAAGGAGAATCCTGCAACAGATAACTGAGAATATCACCATCAGCATCTATCGCCTCTACTTGATAAGTATATACAGTCTCAGGGTCATAGATTAATTCTGGAGTGCTAGTAATCTCTGGATCGCTATTTATTCCCTCTCTAATCAAGATTTCTGAAGTTCTTCCTTGATTTCCAGCTCTATCGGCTGTTACCATTTGATAAAGTCCTTCGCCAATACTGGGTAAATCTACCTCAGTAAAGACAAAAGTACCGTCACCATTAGGAGTAACAACATCTCCTGTTTCAACTAACACCACTTCTAGTTCTGAATCTGTGTTCCCATTTAAATTGACTTGATATTCAGTGGTAGTGTTATCTCCTAATTCTCCTGTATCGCTTTCTGGTGCTAATTCAAATTCAATCTCAGGTGGTGTTAAATCTAGGGTATAGGTAACTACTGCTTGTGATTCATTTCCAAAATCATTTAATGCTCTTAATTGGAGAGTATATTCTCCATCTGGTAACTCTTCATTTGGTAAAATTAAGGTTTCATATTCATCTAAGCCAATGGTTATACTACCATCCCCATTTATGGCGCTGCTTATATTTACAAAACCATTACCATTGAGATTACCTTCTAACCTAGTTGTGTTAGTTACTTGTCCAATAACTGTCGGGTCATAGGTGAGGCGATCGCTGTCACTAATTCCGGTATCATTAGCTAAATCTGCTCTTATTGTTGGGGTTTCTCCGACAATAACTTCAATAACATTAATTGTAAATTCTTCACTATAAGTAAGAGAAGTGTTGCTGATATCTGTTGCTGTTAATATTAGAGGTACTGTTTCTTCTACAGCAAAATCTAAAC
>NZ_JALKVM010000143.1:0-2679 GCF_057440575.1 Johannesbaptistia floridana | reverse complement strand
TCATCCACCACAAGTAACTTTGGGTAAAGATGCAAGATCTGAGGTGCCTCCTGCCCAGGGCTATTTCATTCATTTTTTATTTCAAAATGTAACGTTTAAACAGTAGGCTTTTTACTATGTTTTTTAAAAGAAAAATAAATCCGAGATTTATTATTAGCAAAAAATCCCCTCTCCCTGCTCAGAAGCTCCCTGCTCCGGTGCTTCTCCTCACCATTTTCTTTCTCAAGAACGAAATAGCCCTGCCTCCTGCCTCAAAAGGATAACCTCTGTAGCTCACCAGTATTAAAATTGCTATATATTATGCTATTCAACTATCGCGATCGCTTATGTAAGATAATCATGCCTATTTTTGATGTCAATTTTTGTTTGATATAATTTAAGAAAGAAAAGTGGATGTTTAATTTTTAAGAAGAAAGGATTTATGACGATCTCAACTATCCAAGAGAAACAATTAACTCTAGCAGAATTTTTACAACAGGATTATATTGACGAATCCCCTGCTTATGAATATATCAACAATCAGATAGTCAGAAAACCAATGCCTCAAGGAAAACATAGTCAAATTCAGTATAAAATTTGTCAATTTATCAACCAATTAAGCGAAAAAGAGAAAATAGCTTACGCTTTACCCGAATTGCGTTGTAACTTTTCTGAGCGATCTATTGTTCCAGATGTTGCGGTTTTTTATTGGCAAAGAATATCCTTAGATGATCAAGGAGAAATCGCTAATCAATTTGACTCTTATCCAGATTGGACGATTGAAATTTTATCACCAAATCAAAAATCAACGAAGGTAATCGAAAATATTTTATTCTGTTTAGAACAAGGTACACAAATCGGTTGGTTAATCGATACCGAAGAAAAGATGATCATGATATTTGAGTCAGATAAACCCTTGAAAATTTACCGTAAAGATGAAATTTTACTTACTCTTAAAAATCTCAATTTAGAATTAACTCCTAATCAAATATTTTCGTGGTTAAAATTATAAAATTTTACGTAACTACCGAGGAGGAAAAAAAGGGGTTCTGTTGCCAAGAATTATTCAGTTTTCTTAATAAGTTTTCCTTCAATTTTATAACTTATCTATTTCTTTTTGCTTGGAATTTTTTCTATTTTCTCTGCTTCTATTAGCCAAAAATTTAACTTTTTATTTGCTGCTCTTAATTCATGTTTGGCTAACTCTAAGCTTTTAAACTTTTCTTTCGGAATGTCGGTTACTAAATTCATCGTAAATTAATCGAGTCATAATCAATGATGATTCTGATCAACTCTGTTCCAATCTTATCGCAAAAAGGGTTCTGTTGTAAAAAATTTCTGTAGTTGGGTAGCGATGTTAATATATAAAAAAATGAAGACATTTGCTGTCAATAAATTATTTTAATAATAATAACTTTTACCTAGTGCGATCGCCTTACTAATCTGTTTGTATCTCAACTCATATCTTGCACTCCCAAAAAAGTACTGAAATTGGCCAACAGGGGAGAATCAAATTTTAATAGGTTAGGATCAATTCTTTAACTCATTACTCATTACTTCAAAACTCATTACTCAACCACAACCAGTAACATTAGGTAAAGATGCAAAATCTGAGCTTCGTGAACTCCCCAGAAGCGAGGGCGCCAATGGCGCACCAAACCTGTTCAGATAAAGGTTTACAGCAAAGCATCTTTACCAATTCCGAATGAGTGTGACCACCATTACAGATTATTTTGTAACCAGGTCAAAACATCATCTTGAGATTGAAAATCAAATAATGCTTCCCCTAAATTGTCCAATGATTCTACAGATAAACTGCGAATTCGGCCCTCTAAATCTGGAGAAATTCCGGGAAAACGACGATTTAGCTGACGAATTATCAGGTTTGCTTCTCCTTCCTGTTTACCTTGCTGCATACCTTGCTGCATACCTTGCTGCATACCTTCTGCAATAGCTTTCGCTCGGTCTTGTTGATATAGTGGTTTTAAACGCATAATTAGTTCCTCAGTTTCTGAATCTCTTTCCTTTTGCGCAAATAAGTTCTGCTCTAAATTATATAACTGTTCTAAAACACTCGACTTGAAGGGATTATTCTCTTCTAATGAGTTTACCTCTTCAATCGCTCTTGTTTGTACATTTCCCTTCCCTAATAATCTTAATAATAAGGTTTCAGGCGTGACTGGTAAATGATGAATCACCACAATTCCCATTCTCAGTAATCTTCCTGTGAAATAAATTCCTTCCCCCCAATTAGAGGAAATTTCTGTCTTGAAACCGGATAAAATTGTATCAGAGGCAGTAGGAGTCAAAATCCATAAATAGGGCAATTCATCTTCTTGTAGATATCTTTTTTGGCGTTTAGATTCTCGAATCATTTCAGCTTCAATAGCAAAAAGTTTAGCTAAACAAGCTCTTACTTGCTGAGAATTGACAGGATTTCGATAGGGTTCAAAAAGACAAAGTTGACTAGCTAATTTCCCTAATAATCCCAGATATTCAGGTAATTGAGCTGAATAAGGCTTAAAATAAACATCAATTTCTCTTCTTTCGGAAGCAACGGTTTTTCCTGTGTTTATTTCTCCATAAGATGATAATAATTGATCTAAATAATCCTTACTAAATTCGTCGTAAATTAATCGAGTCATAATCAATGATGATTCTGATAAACTCTGTTCCAATCTTATCGCAAAAAGGGTTCTG
>NZ_JALKVM010000142.1:0-19258 GCF_057440575.1 Johannesbaptistia floridana | reverse complement strand
GTTGAGCATTAATTCTTTAACTCATTACTCATTACTTCAAAACTCATTACTTCAAGATTCATCCACAAGTAACTTTTGGGCTTTGGTGCAAGATCTGAGCTAACTGTTCCCTATTTCCTGGGCGTAGCGCTATAGATATTGGGCTTATTTTTGCGCTTTAATAATAATCCTCCACCTACAACCAAAGAACCCAAAATTGTCATTGGTTCTGGTATTGCTTGTACTTGTTCTACTTGAATACGAGCAACTTCGTAACCTGGTGTAGTGAAGTCTGCATTGATAAAGCTAGAAGCATCTAAAATCCCTCCGCTTCCTACTGGATTGAAACCAGGATGGGGAGTAACTACACCGTTTTCATCTACACCAGTATTAGGAGTTTGTTGTCCAAAAAAGGCAGTATTTGCTGGAAGTTCATCATTTACTTCTGTACCTCCATCAAGAACATCAGAACCTAATTCAATAATATCAGCACCAATAAAATTTCCAGATTCATCAAAAATTTCATGAGCAAGAGGATTACCATTAGCTATAAAGGCATCATTACTAGGAATAACCATTGATGCGTAGCTAAAATATCTATTACTGAGTGAATTAGGGTCAACATTGTTGATGATAAAAGTCGCTGTTTCGCCACTATCTATTGGTCCTGGATTAGCACCTAATGGCCCAGTAATTGTGCTTTCAATTTGCCCTGATCCTTCATTTATAAAGCGCTGGGCAATACCACTAGTAACGCCATCTTCAACTAAACTTTCTGTGCCTGGAAAACCATTAAGTGATTCACCACCATTATAAATATCAAAGCTACCATCATGAAAGCCTATCCATAGAGGAGTTAGTAGTGTTCCATTTTCGGGAGCAAGATTGGTAACGGAAACTTTAAGATTAACAGCATTAGCATCAGTAACAGTGGTTAAGAGGTAACCTGTAGCAATTAAAGAACTAATAAGACTTGTTCTTTTTAGTTTGACTAGAGTATTCATTTGAACTTTCTCAATATTTTTAACTGCTTAATAGGTTCTCAGTTAACAATGAGAATTTACTGAGATTTTACTGAAAATTTACTTAGGGCTTGCTGAATAAATCTAAAACTGTTACTGGATAAAAGTTTGAGCTAATTTTTTGTCAGAAAAAGTGCAAGATTTTCTGATGTATTATGCTAAAAATAGTGCATTTTTTCTCTTGGATTACTCAAAAATTCATAAATCATTATTGCCTTCTGCCTCCGTGCCTCGGTGCCTCCTGCCTCAAAAGGATAACCTTTGTACCTCAGCAGAGTTAAAAACGCTATATGCGGAATGTGGGTTTTATCTACCTCATGAGTCCGATAAACGCTATATATTATAATAAAATACTCTAAAAATATTTTTCTCCTATTAAATAAAGACACGAATTCTCCCATAAATATTTGAGGTCTAAAGAAGTTTTTGACTTCTTCAAAGCAACGTTCATTTGTGTTAACCAATAAATAATTAATGGCAAATCATCGACTCTTTCTGACTGGTTTTGTGCAATAATTATGGTTCTATCGTGTTTGGTATGCTAAAAATCTGTATTAATCTTTTAAAACGAGACTGGGTAAAGGATTGAGTTTTGAACGTATCAGTTTAGCTAATTTACTTACCCAGTCTCGTTTCTGACTTTTTGAGGCATACTAAATACGGAAGAGCCGCGAACGATGAGTATAAATGCTTTTAAAAGTATTGATAAATAAGATGTTAATCAAAATTTAATCTATTCATAAACTGTTATTAATCTACCTCATTTATAATCACTAAAAAAATTAATTTTTATAGATTTGAAACCATGATTCAAATAGATCAAAATCTCAAAGACTTAATGGTCATAGAAGGGTCAGAGAATGCTAGTTTTAATTTAGCGGATGTATTTAGCGCAGATAATAGCGAGTCGATAACTTACTCAATTGTTGAGAATAGTAACTCTGAAATAGTAAATCCAACCATTGAAAACGGCCAACTAGTCCTAGACTATGGTGAGATGGGCTTTACAGATATAGAAATCAAAGCCGAAGATAGTGAAGGAAATACTGTTTCAGACAAATTTAGAGTCTCAGTCACAGGAGAAGATGCTTTTACCATAGCAGTAATTCCCGATACACAGGACTATACCCTTAACATTTTCCTCAATTCTACCTTTGGTCGCATGACTGAATGGTTAGCAGACAACAAAGAAAATCTGAACATAGAGTTTGTAACTCACGTTGGTGATATTGTTTACAATAACTTAGAGAGAGAATGGCCTGTAGCTGAAGCCGCTATGAGGACATTAGATGGAGTAATTCCCTACGCTGTGTTACCAGGTAATCATGATATCGGTCCTGGTGGGTCTTCTAGCGTTAGAGAAACATCAAGATACAACGATGCTTTCCCTGTAAGTCGTTATCAAGATACAGAAACCTTTGGGGGTGTTTATGACGTCGAACCAGACAGATATGACAACAACTATCACAAATTTACTGCTCCCGATGGAACTAAATGGTTAGTACTTTCCTTAGAATTTGGTCCTAGAGAAGATGTATTGCGCTGGGCAAATGATGTAGTTAGTGCCCACCCAGACCATCGGGTTATCGTCTCTACCCATGACCAAATGAGTTTTGATACTAGACACGACCCTCTCAATCGAGTATTAGTAGATGAAGGCGCAGGTCCTACTTATGGATTAGGATCAGATCCCCAAGGTTCTAATGATGGGGAGGATACCTGGCAGAAATTTTTGCGTAGGCATCCCAACATCTCTTTTACCTTCAATGGTCACATTTTTGGAGATGGTGCAGAAACTCTAGTTACTTATGGAGACTATGGAAATCCTGTTTATCAAATGTTAGCCAACTACCAAAATGGGGTATCTGGAGAAATTACTGGTAATGGAGATGAATCAATAGGAAATAGAGGGGGCAATGGTGCAATCCGTCTACTAACTATAGACCCTACCGAAAATAGAATTTCTACCTCAACCTATTTTGTAGAATTAGACGAATATCTTACAGGTTTTCGAGAGAAACCAGAATTAGACAGGGAGGGATTAACTGGTTTTTATCGAGGTCATCAAGAAGTAATCGAAAATGTAGAGCTTAGTACTCCAGAAGTTCTACCTATGGCTAATGCTGGACTCAATCAAGCAGTGAATCAATCTATGGTTACTCTTGATGGTAGTGAATCTACAGACCCCCAAGGAGATGGTTTAAAGTATGAGTGGTATAACGACGCTGGTGAGGTAATAGCTACGGGAGCTACTCCTACTGTAAATTTACCAGTAGGAAAACATAACCTAAGCTTAAAGATTGAAGATAGTCAAGGGGTAATTAATCAGGATGAAGTTTTTATCGGAGTAACAGGGGAAGATACTCTACTCTGGGAGGACTTTAACGATGGTAGTTTAGAAGGTTGGTCAGTAGATATTGTTACTTTAGAAGACCTAACTGAGTTTGGTACTACTACTGATTTAGGGTTACCTGCAATTGACGCCAATGAAGCCACAGTGATGGGTTTTCCCTTAGCAAGTCCTGAAGCCTATCGCTTAGATGTGGGCACAAACCCTGGAGAATTCATTAATCAATATACTCTAGTATATGATATTTACATTCCCCAAGAGAGTATTAATCAATCTGGTTGGTTAGGATTACTACAAACCAATATTGACAATACAGATGATGGTGAATTATTTATCCGTCGTGAATCAGACACCACTGGCGCTATAGGAATTAGTGGTAACTATCAGGGAACTGTCAATTTTAACGAATGGCATCGCATCGCTGTTTCCTTTGATTTATCCAATCAAACCTTAACTAAGTACATAGATGGAGTTAACGTTGGCACTCAAATTCTCTCAGAAGGTGTGAATGGACGATGGGCAATCAACAGTGAAGATGGCGCCTTACTATTTACAGATGATAGTAATGAAACCGCAGCAGGATTTACAAGTAGTGTTCTCTTTGTTGACCAAGTTTTATCAGAGGATCAAATCGCTGATTTAGGTACTCCAGATGCTGATGGTATTCTTGATGATGCTGTGGGAAATAGCACTCAGTTTGACTTTACCGCAGGAGATTTAGAGTCTAGTTTTGGACCTGGTAGTCTTTCTTATCAAGACCAGACTTCCACAACAGGTAGTTGGATAACTCAAGGTACAGTTTTCTCTCGTCCTGAAGACCCTGATAGAGAAGGCTTTTTAACAGAAAGGTCTGATAGTCCTGACCAAGTTCTTTATTGGAGTCCTTCTGAAGCTTTAAACTGGCAGAATTACATTTTTGAAGCAACCCTTCGTTCTACGGATGATGATGCTATAGGTGTGGTTTTCTATTACCAAGATTTAGAAAATCACTACAAATTGGTATTAGATACAGAAAATAACCAACGGAGTCTCCTTAAGGTTAAAGATGGGGTAGAAACAGTTTTAGCTACAGAAACCAGTGGCTATCCCTTTAACTTAGATATGGATTTGAGAGTGGCGATCGCCGATAACACTATTAACGCTACCTTGAATGGTCAGGGTCTTTTTGATGGTGCCGTGGTAGATGAAACAGATCCTCTTACCTCCGGTACAATTGGGGTTTATTCCTCTAATCAAAGATTCTCTATCTTTGACAATATCATGGTGAATCCTATATCTCTTACTGCTGATGCAGGTTTAGATCTCCGTGTTGTAGATATAGATGGGGATGGTATGGCCACTGCTACCCTCAATGGTCAAAACTCTTTTGCCACTGGAGAAATCAGTAGTTACGATTGGTCTACAGATACAGAATCTTTGGGAACAGGAGAATCTCTTGAAGTTGAGTTACCAGTTGGTGAAAATATAGTGAATCTCATGGTAGAGGATTCGCAAAATAATACTAGTACTGACCAAGTTAAAGTAGAGGTTTACGGTCAAGAACAAGTTCTCCTGTTTGAAGATTTTCAAGATGGAAACTTTGATGGTTGGACTATCATAGATGAAGGAGATATGGAAGGACCTTCAAATTGGTCTGTAGAAGATGGTCGTTTACTACAGTCTTCTAATATCCAAAGTCGTCAATTAACTTGGAATGGTGCAACTAACCCTGATGTGTGGCAAAGAGGTTGGAGTCCTTTAGGCGATGGTTGGATGGCTTTACGCAAAGGTACTTATGCACTCTATAACAATCCTGAAGCTTCACAATGGACTGATTACTCTGTAGAAGCAACCCTAGCTTCTGCTGATAATGGTGGTATGGGAATTATTTTCCACTATCAAGACCCAGATAACTACTATAAGCTAGAACTTGACGCTAATCAGCGTTTTGTTCAGCTATTTAAGATAGAAGATAGTATCGAGTTGACTATGGCCCGTAGTCGTAATAAATACGCTATAGATACAGATACCCATATTCGTCTTGATGTGGAAAACAACGAGGTATCCGCTTGGCTTGACCAACAACCTTTATTTAATAACCCCATTAAGAATGAATCTGAGATTCCTGGTGGTACAATAGCTCTCTATAGTTGGGGTAATGAAGGAGCAAGTTTTGATGATGTAACTGTTCTGAATCTTGGGGAAAGTGACATTACTCCTCCTGAAACCCTAGTCCCTGAAACTGTGTTTGGTACTTCTGGGGATGACCATTTTGATACTGCTATTCCCGATGAACGTCAATTTATCGGTGATGAACAAATACTCTTCACTGGTGGTGGTAGCGATCGCGTTGATGTTAGTCTTGCTTCTGGTGATAATCGTATAGATACTGGTAGTGACGATGACACTTTATTTGCAGGAAGTAATAACCGTATCCTGTTAGGTTCTGGAGATGATGTACTTTTCGCTAGTTATCCTACTGGTAATAATGTTATTACTGGAGATGCTGGAGAAGACCAGTTTTGGTTGGTTACTGACAGTAATCTTTTACCAGAAAACCCCAATACCATTACTGATTTTACGATTGGTGAAGACGTAATTGGTCTAGCTAATACTGGTTTGACTTTTGCAGATTTAACTCTCACAGAACAAGGTAATAATACTGTAGTTCAAGCTCTATCTCAAGAGGTGGCTATTCTCCTTGGAGTAGAAGCTGTTAATTTGGGCGAGAGTGACTTTGTTATTCTGTAATTTGACTCTTTTGGTATAAAAACAGATAAGATGTAGCTTGAGCTATATCTTATCTATAATCTAATAATATTAAGCGTGTATATTTCATTAAAACTATATTTTGCCCTTTTTGTGTATAAAGCGTTTTGTTGCCATCCCATTGGGTTTATCTTTACCAAAGTACTTTTCACTACGATAGCGTAGCCAAACTCTTAGCTGTTGCGGGATTTGCTCTTTTTGTTCTGGTGTCAAAGTTTCGTAGAGTGCCAATGCCTTTTCTCTTTCTCCTCGACAAGCAGCATTTTTATGGGCATCCCAGTAACTCCTCGCTACCCGGATGCGCCGACATACTTCTTTGACTAAATCTTTGTCCTTTAATTCTTTATTTTTCTTCTTTTTGGCAACCAAACGAGCCTCTTATTTTTTTCAAGATTTTGAATCTTTAACAATTCTAACGCGAGACAGATATGTTAGCTATTCTCTTTCCTGTTGAGCTAATGATTGTGTGTCTTTTGGACTAAAGTCCAACTACGAACCTCGTTTTTAACAAGAACATGCTTATTTTTGAGCAAAAAAAGAGGGGGCATAGTGCCACCCTATTTTTAAAATCATCAGTTTCTAATATTCTATTTTAATTTTATTTTACTACTTCGGTACTAGCTAAGAGTTGCATTACTGCGATCATAAGTTGTTCTAAAACTAGGATTGGGTTTACCTTGGATTTTGCCTCTATATTCTGTGTTGTCTATATCAACACCAATTTCGGCCGCAGCACGATTTAGTAAAGATTGTTGACGATTTCTAATATTGTGGTGATGACGCATCATTAAAGCGCGTGCTTGATTTTGAGTAGACATAATTTTAAACTCCTTTTTTTTCTTACATATCTAATATAGCATAAGTTCTGTATAAATTGCTACCAAATTGTAAAAATTTTTTTATTATTCTCTGACATTCCCTCAACTCAGATCTTGCATCTTTACCTAATGTTACTAGTGGATGAATAGTGAGTAATGAGTAATGAGTAATGAGTAATGAGTAATGAGTAATGAGTAATAAGTTTTGAAGTTTTGAAGTAATGAGTTAAAGAATTAATGCGATCGCGCTTAAAAATTGATTCTCGCCTGTTGGTCAATTTCTGTACTTTTGTATTTGCGTGCTTTGATATGAGTCAAGGGATCGCCCCAATAGAATCAAAAAATTATTTAAGTCGAGGGGATTGTAGCCTAGTTAATAAGAGAATGAACCAAGGGAGATAAACATCAGGAATTAAGTAAGAGTATTCTCTTAAAGAAGGCCATACCCAAGGGAAAATAAAGCGTAAAGAACGTAGAGATACAGGCAATTCCCCATTAGCATCAACTAGGTTATACTTTTTGGCTACTTCAGCGACAATTTGAAGAGTACCAGTTAAAGACATAATTTTTGGTTCAGCGGCTAAAGAAGCGATCGCCCGTCCGGTGAGGAGAGGAGATTCCCAATTATATTGGTCTAATAGCAGGGGGTTTTCAACATTGGTATCTTTAGCGATACTGGTAATATGTTCAGTGCCAACAATTCCCGGCCAAATTGAGAGAGAAGCCACATTAGCTGATTTAAGTTCTACAGCCATATCAGCAGCTAGGCGATCGCAGGCTACTTTTCCGGTGCTATAAGCTACTCCAAATAGATAACTCAAACTTCCCCAGGAAGAGATAGTACAAATTAACCCTTGTTTACGCTTAGTCATTAGCTTAGCGGCAAAAACACTAGCTAGATAGTGACTGCGCAAACCTACTTGATGACAAGCATCCCAAAGACTTAAATCTGACTCCCAAAAAGGCTTACCACCGTTATCTCGTAGTCTTTGTACACCTCCATAAGCATTATTTACCAGTACATCTAATTGTCCTTGTTGTTCGTCATTAATTTGCTCAAATAGTCTCTCCACCTGTTGATCATCACTGTGGTCAACTTGTACAGCGATACACTTACCACCTACTGCTTCCACAGAGGCAGCAGTTGCCAAAAGACTGCCGCCAATTTCTTCTCCGGCGCTACTTGTTTCTAAACTTCTTCCGGTAATATAAACAGTTGCTCCAGCTTCGGCTAAACCAATGGCAATGCCTTTCCCGATACCTCTGGTGGCGCCAGTTACTAAAGCCACCTTACCTAATAATTTCTGCATTACTTTTAATCCTAGCTTCATCTCAAACTGATTTTACCAAAGTAGAGCGATATTCTTCCTATGGACAGTTTGAACTTCTAGAGATAGACTGCTATATAAATAACTAACTTTTACTAAACAATAGTAAAAGAAACATACAATTTTAATTGAATACAGGAAAAATATCACTAATGACAGTTGCCACAGCCAGCTTTCCTATTGATTTAGGTGCATATAAAACTATTAGCCTAGATCCCAGTCAAAAAACCCTTACTTCCGAGCAAAAATCCGCAATAGAAGCAAATATTCAACTTTGTCGCGATGCGATCGTCTTTTTCACCGCTACAGGTGCAGCCCGCGGTGTGGGTGGTCATACTGGTGGTCCCTATGATACTGTACCAGAAGTAATGATTCTGGATGCTTTATTCAGAGGTGGACCTAATAAATTTGTGCCCATCTTTTTTGATGAAGCAGGACACAGAGTAGCGACTCAATATCTGATGGCCACTCTCTACGGTGATTTACCAGCAGAAAAATTATTAGAGTATCGTGGTGCCAACTCTCATCTACCAGGACACCCAGAATTAGGTTTAACTCCCGGAGTTAAATTTAGTTCTGGACGTTTAGGACATCTTTGGCCCTATGTTAACGGTGTAGCTTTAGCTAACCCTGGTAAAACAGTATTTTGTTTAGGGTCTGATGGTGCCCAACAAGAAGGCGACGACGCAGAAGCGGCCCGTCTTGCGGTAGCTCGTCAAATCAATGTAAAACTACTAATAGACGCTAATGATGTAACCATCGCCGGACATCCTTCCCAATATCTCCCAGGCTACGACCTCAATAAAACTCTCTCCGGTCACGGTTTAACTACTTTAGAAGGAGATGGTGAAGACCTTGATGGTTTATATAGCCGCATTTGTGAAGCGATTAGTACTTCAGGACCAGTGGCGGTAATTAATCATCGTCAAATGTGTGTGGGTATCGAAGGTTTAGAAGGTTCAACCCACGGCCATGACGTAGTATCAGTAGAAGTAGCTATCAATTACTTAGAAAAAAATGGCCGCGGTGAAGCCGTCGAATATCTCAAAAGTATTAAGAAACCTAAGCAGACTTATACCTTTATTGGTTCTAGCGATAAGCTTGGTTCTAACCGTAATGTATTCGGGGAAACAGTCGCATCTATCCTCGAAGGTATGAGTGAGACAGAACGCAAAGAAAAACTACTCTGTATCGATAGTGATTTAGAAGGGTCTTGTGGACTTAAACAAATCCGTGAGGCCGCTCCAGAAATTTATATCAGTGGTGGTATTATGGAACGGGGTAACTTCTCCGCTGCCGCAGGCTTCGGTATGGAAAAAGGTAAACAAGGAATTTTTGCCACCTTCAGCGCTTTCTTAGAAATGTGCATTTCTGAAATTACTATGGCAAGGTTAAATAATTCTAATGTGTTGTGTCATTTCTCCCACGCTGGAATCGATGATATGGCTGATAATACCTGTCACTTCGGCTTAAATAACTTTTTTGCTGATAACGGTTTAGATGATAGTTACCCCACTAGTCTATATTTCCCCGCTGATGCTAATCAAATGGCGGCTTGTGTGAAAGCAGTGTTCAATGAACCCGGTCTACGCTTTATCTTCTCTACCCGTTCTAAAGTTCGTGCTATTTTAGATAGCAAGGGTAATGATTTCTTCGGCAGTGACTATACTTTTACACCTGGCAAAGATGAAGTTATCCGTGAAGGGACCGCCGGCTATATCGTGAGTTTCGGTGAAGCTTTATATCGTGCTTTGGATGCCGTAGAACGTCTCAAAGAACAAGGAATTGACATAGGTTTGATTAATAAACCTACTCTCAATGTAGTCGATGAAGAAGCGATCGCCATGATTGGTAAGTCTCCTCTAGTTTTAGTAGTAGAGGCTTTTAACCGTCGTACTGGCTTAGGTAGTCGTTTTGGTTCTTGGTTACTTGAACGCGGTTATAGTCCTAAATATGCCCATCTCGGTACTCATATAGAAGGTTGTGGCGGACTTTGGGAACAATTCCCTCATCAAGGTATCGATCCTGACGGAATTATTGCTAAAGTTAAAGAGTTAGTTGGTTAATATTTGAATTATTTCAAGAGTTCGTTTTAACGGACTCTTGAAATATTATTTATCAAGATCTTGCAAAATTTTATATAAACTAGTGGCAATAGTATTAATTACTTTGTTTGTTGATTATGCTTTGTTTAATTATATTTTAATGACAAACTCCTACAGCAAATCTTACGGCTTCTTGATTTTCTTAGTTTTCTGATAACAAGCTTGTCCGTTTCTAACTAAATTAAACTGGTAAAATTAATTAAACCTTGTCTTGGTCAAAAAAACATTGATGGATATTATCTTAGCAGACTTAGTCAATAACCTCTCAACTCGTATTGATGGTCCTTTGCGCTTTCGATTTTTATTACAGCCACTCATGGCGACAATTTTTGCCTTTCGTGATGGCCGTATTGATGCTAAGGAAAATCGCCAACCCTACTTTTGGTCTTTTATTACACATCCAGAACATCGTAGATTCTTAATGAAAGATGGATGGAAAGGAATTTCTAAAGTTTTTATTCTAGCTTTTGTACTAGATTTGATTTATCAATTTATAGTTTCTCGCTCATTTGTTTTAAGACAAGCATTGGTAGTGGCTGTTCTCTTATCGATAATACCTTATACTTTGTTACGAGGGCCTTTTAATAGACTTATCGTCATGATGAGAAAAGAATAGGCTATTTACAGTATGGGTGAAAAAGTAAATTTTTGAGTAGGAGGTAGGCTTTGAGGCACTCATGCAACAGACACTTAGACTACTTAAGCATAATAAATGAGGGCGCAAGCCTGGGTAGGGGCTCAAGCCTGGGTATGGGCGCAAGTATGAGCGCCCCTACTACTACTTATATTTAGATCAAAGCACCAGAACTTATGTACTAAATTAACCTCAGAAAAAGTTCATTTCTCTTTCGCCTCAGATCTTGCACTCGGTCAACCAATTTTTAAGGGCGATCGCATTAATTCTTTAACTCCAAGACTTCAAAACTTCAAGACTCCAAAACTTCAAGACTCCAAAACTTCAAGACTCCAAAACTCATTACTCATTACTTCAAAACTCATTACTCAACCCCCACCAGTAACTATTGATAAAGATGCGAGGGTCTGAATCTTATGTAAAATTGAGAAAACACAAATATTACAATAAAGACTGAGCTAGATATTGGTATACTGTAGAAAATAAATTATCTATACCAATCCAAGAATTTGGTAAAAAAGCATTAATAAAAGTTTTGTTGATCTCATGACCACAACCAATTTTGAACTCCCAACTAAATACGATCCCAAAGAAACAGAACCTAAATGGCGAGAATACTGGGAGAATCAGCAAATCTTTAAAGCTGATCCTCAAAAAAAAGGAACAGCCTACAGTATAGTTATACCTCCCCCTAATGTTACTGGTAGTCTACACATGGGCCACGCCTTTGAAACAGCTTTGATAGATACATTAGTGCGATATCACAGGATGAAGGGAGACAATACCCTCTGTCTACCAGGAACAGATCATGCCAGTATAGCAGTACATGCAATCATAGATAAGCAATTAAAAGAGGAAGGGAAAACTCGCTACGATTTGGGAAGAGAAGAATTTCTCCGACGTGCCTGGGAATGGCGCAATCAATCAGGAGGACAAATTGTTAATCAGTTAAAAGCCTTGGGACTTTCGGCAGATTGGTCAAGAGAATGCTTTACTTTGGATGAAGCAAGATCTACAGGAGTCATAGAAGCTTTTGTTAAACTCTACGAAGCTGGGTTGATTTACCGCGGGAAGTATTTAGTAAATTGGTGTACCGCTTCTGAGTCAGCAGTATCAGATTTAGAAGTAGAAAACAAAGAAGTAGATGGACATTTATGGCATTTTCGCTATCCCTTAGTAGATGGCAGTGGTTATGTAGAAGTGGCTACAACCCGTCCTGAAACAATGTTAGGAGATACAGCAGTAGCAGTAAATCCTCATGATTCTCGCTACAAGGACATAGTAGGTAAAAAAGTAATCTTACCTCTAGTAGAAAGAGAAATACCAATTATCGCTGATGAATTTGTCGAAGCAAGTTTTGGAACAGGTTGTGTAAAAGTAACTCCAGCCCACGATCCTAATGATTTTGAAATGGGACAAAGACATCAATTACCCATGATCAATATCATGAATACTGATGGAACTCTCAATGAAAATGCCGGAGAGTTTTGTGGACAAGATCGCTTTGTAGCTAGAAAAAATGTGGTAAAAGCCCTAGAAAAAGCAGATTTACTAGTAAAAATAGAAGAGTATCGCCACACAGTCCCCTATAGCGATCGCGGCAAAGTACCCGTAGAACCACTATTATCAACTCAATGGTTCGTAAAAATTGAACCCCTAGCAGAAAAAGCTTTACAAGCATTAGATAATCAAAACTCACCCTATTTCGTACCAGAAAGATGGAAAAAAGTATATAGGGATTGGTTAGTAAAACTCAAAGACTGGTGTATATCTCGTCAGTTATGGTGGGGACATCAAATTCCTGCTTGGTTTGTTGTTAGTGAAACCGCCGGGGAAATAACCAATGAAACACCATTTATTGTGGCTAAAGATGAATTAGCAGCCGTTGCTGAAGCAAAAGCTAAATATGGAGAAGGTGCTGTACTAACTAGAGAACCTGATGTACTAGATACTTGGTTCTCCTCAGGATTGTGGCCCTTTGTCACCCTAGGTTGGCCTCAGAATACACTGGAGTTAGAAACATACTATCCGAATTCTACCCTAGTAACAGGATTCGATATTATCTTCTTTTGGGTAGCAAGAATGACAATGATGGCAGGCTACTTCACAGACGTAATGCCCTTTACTGATGTCTATATCCATGGATTGGTGAGAGACGAAAATGGCAAAAAAATGTCTAAGTCAGCTAATAATGGTATAGATCCTCTACTACTGATAGATAAATATGGTACTGATGCCCTGCGCTATACCCTAATCAAAGAAGTGGCAGGCGCAGGACAAGATATTACCCTCCAATATAATCGCGAAACTGATGAATCAGAATCAGTAGAAGCTTCAAGAAATTTTGCCAATAAACTTTGGAATGCTTCCCGCTTCGTGTTGTTGAATCTAGATGGCAAAAGTCCTAGAGAATTGGGGAAACCTGATTTAGCAAAATTAGAATTGAGCGATCGCTGGATACTCTCTCGTTTCAATCAAGTAGTCAAAGAAACTAGAGAAAATATTGAAGCTTACGGATTAGGAGAAGCTGCTAAAGCCTTATATGAGTTTAGTCGTGGTGATTTCTGTGACTGGTATATCGAATTAGTTAAACCGCGTCTCCAAAACTCAGAAAATCCAGAATCCCGTTTAGTGGCACAACAAGTATTAGCCTACGTTTTAGAGGGAATTCTCAAACTTCTTCATCCCTTTATGCCCTACATAACCGAAGAAATTTGGCATACTCTCACCCAAACCACAGGAGAATCTCTAGCTTTACAACTCTATCCTCAAGTAGATGAATTGTTACCAGAAAAAAGCCCTGAGATATCTTTATCTAAAAAGGCTCAAGAAATACCCGAGGTAACTAAAAATATTTGGTCTCGAATAACTGAATTTTTGGGCGATTTACCCCAAAAAATTAACCAAAGCTACAACAATTATCAAAAGTCTCTGGCTATTGTGGGGCTAATTATCCTCAGTCTAATTAGTCTCAGGATAATTCTCGTAGTCAGTAGCAGTTTACACCAGTTATCCTTTGTTGCCCTTAGTTTACGCACCCTGGGTTTAGGTTGGACAATTTGGTTTATCTGGCGCTACTTACTCTTTCAAGAAAGTCGTCAGGAATTATTAGCAGATATCAATCAACTTAAAATAGAGACTTTTGGGCAACCTACTTCCGTAACCTTACCCCCTGTCTCTCCTGCCCCCCCTCAACCGATAAATACTCTAGTTGATACCCAATTAGAGGCAGAATTTGATTTACTAATTGGAGTAATTCGTACTATTCGCAATCTGCGTGCAGAAGCAGAAATTAAGCCAGGGTTAACAGTACCTGTGATTCTACAAACAGAAAATGCTGAAGAACAAAAAATCCTGACTCAAGGAGAACAATACATTCAAGACTTAGGTAAAGTAGAATCATTGACTATTACTCCAAATTTACAACAAGAAGTTAAACAAGCTAGTGCAGGTGTAATTGGTACTATCCAAGTATTAATTCCTCTCCAAGGAATTATCGATGTTGATGCCCTGAAACAAAAACTAGAGAAAAAACTAAAGACACTGGATAATAAAGTAAGTAGTCTTAGAGATAGACTTAGTAATCCTAAATTTACTAACAAAGCACCTGTAGAGGTTGTTGCTAGTACCCAAAATGAACTCGAAGAAGCTCAAATTCAATCAAGTATCTTACGAAAGAGATTAGAGCGTCTTTGCTGACGGGGTGACAAATCAGCGTTTAATTAAATTTATTCAGCAAGCCCTATATAGGGTCTGCTGAAAAACGAGCATCCTGGTGGAGGTTATATCATGTCCGTTTAATTAGTTATGATAAAGTTCTACCTTCATACCTTCTTCCTTCCCTCTCGGAGCCTCCTGCCTCGGTGCCTCCTGCCTCACCTCATTTTATCGTAAGTATTCACCCGAACTTGATATTAGTAAGGTCGAACTGGAATTTGCTTACTGAGGATTGCCGAGAAAATCACGCTTACCAATTTCCACACCACAATGTCTGAGAATGTCATAAGTGGTGGTAACATGAAAATAAACATTAGGCATGATGAAATAAAGAAGGAATGGCAAACCTTCAAAAGTTAATTTTTCTTTACCTATTTCTAATTCAATTGTTTTACTTTCTGTTCCATCAATTTGCTCGGGTTTAAAAGTTTTTAAAAAATCAATACTTTTTTTGCTTCTATCAATTAATTCCTTAAAAGTAGTTTCATTATCTTCCATAGTAGGTGCTTCCACTCCAGCTAATTTGGCGATTCCTCTCCTAGATATATCAGAAGCAATCTGTACTTGTTTTCTTAAGGGAAACATATCTGGATAAAGACGGAAAGCAGTTAATGCCGATTCTTCTATTTTCTTAGCTTCTGCATGGTCTAATCCCTTTTCTAATATATGAATAAGATTTGATAGAGAATGAGTCAAAGGAGGAATTGACGCTTGGTACATGGAAATGTTCATCACTTAAATCCGTAAAAAAATATGAGTTAATAATTTTGAGAAGATAATTTGAATTTACTCTAATTTGGCTACTGGGGCAATCGGTAGTAACCGGAAGAAAATGTAAGTAATTAACTGAAATCCTTACTATGAAAGCGTCTGGGCGGTAAAAAGTTCATTTCTCTTTCGCCTCAGAGCGAATCTATAGAACAAAAATACTGAATACACCTTTTTGGTCAACCAATTTTTAAGCGCGATCGCATTAATTCTTTAACTCATTACTTCCTCACTTCAAAACTCATTACTTCCTCACTCATTACTTCAAGATTCATCTCCCACCAGTAGCTTTTGCTAAAGGTGGAAGATCTGAGGATACGCCCCTATACAGTTAAGAAAAATTAAGTAAATCTGTAATTTAGATATTTTAAAAGAGTAACTGTTTTAAAATAGAGTGAAGGTCATACATATTTTGCTACAAGCTAACTGCCTGTGGACAAGAATAACTATACTCATTAAAAAGGTGGTAATATATCGGTGAAATACGAAATAGTTAACCGTCCTGCTTTCTCTACGATCTTTTTTATCTTAGACCCAGGTGAACAAATTACTGCCGAGGCAGGAGCGATGGTAAGCATGGATAGTGATTTATCGATGACTACTGAGTTATCAGGGGGTATAATTCCAGGATTATTAAAAAAGTTCTTTGGTGGTGAATCTTTATTTGTTAATGTATTTAAAAATCAAACTAGAGAACCTGTAGAGTTAGTGCTTAATCAAGGAATGATTGGGGATATAGAAGAACATACACTCAGGGGAACTAAAATTTATTTTCAGCCGGGAGCGTATATAGCTCATACTCCAGGAGTAAAAATGGGCGTCAAATGGGCAGGATTGACTAGTTGGTTTGCAGGAGAAGGTTTATTTAAATTAGAGTTAAGTGGCAACGGCACAGTATTCTTTGGGGCTTATGGAGGCATAACAAGCAAAGAAGTAAATGGCCAATTTACTGTGGATAATAGCCATTTAGTCGCCTATGAACCAGGAATAAAGATGAATATTCGTCTATCAGGAGGAATATTTGGTTCAGTGACATCAGGAGAAGGATTAGTGAATAAATTAACAGGTAATGGCAAAATTTATTTACAATCCCGCAGCATGAGTAGTTTAGTCGGTTTCTTAACTCCAAAAGTGCGTTAACTAATTGTCAACATCCCACCACTAGAGTCTCCATGAGGGCGGAAAGATGAAAATTGAAATTTTACAAAAACCAGATAGCGCGATCGCACAAATTGAATTTGGGCCTAATGAGGAATTAGTTGCAGAAGCAGGGGCAATGATTGCTATGTCTCCCGCTATCACTGTTAGTACTACCCTGAGAAAAGGACAGGGGGGAGGAATTATCGGTGGTTTAAAAAGATTAGTAGCACAAGAATCCCTATTTTTAAGCGTCTTTCAAGCCTATCATCGTCAAGAAAAAATCTTTATAGCCCCTCGGTTAATGGGTGACATGGTACTTTACGAAATGAAAGGTAATGAACTGATTGTGCAAGCAGGCTCTTATGTAGCATCAGGCTCACAAGTAGATATTGATTTAGGTTTTCAAGGCTTTAAATCTGTCTTTTCGGGAGAATCAATTTTTTGGTTAACTATTAGTGGTTATGGACCAGTATTATTAAGTTCTTTTGGTGGAATTTACGAAATTAACGTTAGAGATAGTTATATTGTAGACACTGGTCATATTGTCGCTTTTGAAAAGAGTCTCAGTTTTGAAATTACTAAACCAGGATCTAGTTGGTTAGGTGCTTTTTTAGGAGGAGAAGGTTTTGTCTGTCGCTTTAAAGGTCAAGGAAAACTCTATTGTCAAACCCATAAATCTCATGCTTTTGGTTCTTTAATTGGTTCTAAGTTACCCCCTAAATAACTATGTCTAAGATATCCTATCGTATTGAACACAATCCAGCCTACGGCTTTTTAATCCTAACATTGCCCCCTAGTCAAACCGTATTAGTGGAGGCAGGAGCGATGGCCGCCATGGATTCTCATATAACCATGAAATCAAAAATGCGCGGTGGTCTTCTTAAAGGCATCACCAGAATGTTGGGAGGAGAATCTTTATTTTTGAGCGAGTTTACAGCATCTTCTAGGGGAGGAGAACTTTATATAGCTCCAGGAGTACCAGGAAGTATAGAACACTACTACCTAGAGGGGAATAAAGCCCTGATGATTCAATCATCAGGATTCGTGGCTTCAAGCACTGAGGTAGAAATTGATAGTAAGTTTCAGGGTTTTCGCGGCTTTTTTAGTGGTGAATCTCTATTTTTAATTCGTGCAGTTGGAAGAGGCGATATTTGGTTTAGCTCTTATGGGGCGATTATAGAAGTTGACGTTAAAGATGAATATGTAGTTGATACTGGTTATATAGTCGCCTTTGAAGAAAGCTTAGATTACAATGTAGAAGTAATTGGTGGTTTAAGCTTTCGCAATTTGAAGACTGGTATTTTAGGCGGGGAAGGTTTGGTTTGTCGTTTTAGGGGCACAGGTCGTTTATGGATTCAATCTCGCAATCTTTATCATTTAATGAATTTTCTCTATCCATTCCGACCGACTAAAAATAATGGCTAACTAATCATGAATTATTCTTCCCCTATTAGTAATCGTAACCCGTATTCAAAAGTTAAATCAAATTATCCAAGAAAAATCCTATGGGCTAAAAACACCAAAACCATTAAACTCAGATCTTGCACCAAAGCCCAAAAGTTGCTGGTTGTGTTTGAGTAATGAGTAAGGAGTTTTGAAGTAAGGAGTAATGAGTAATGAGAATGAGTTTTGAAGTGAAAGAAGTTTTGAAGTAATCAGTTAAAGAATTGATCCTAACCCCTTAAACTCAGACCCTCGCATCTTTACCCAAAGTTACTTGTGGGGGATGAATCTTGAAGTGAAAGAAGTTTTGAAGTAATGAGTTAAAGAATTAATGCGATCGCCCTTAAAAATTGGTTGACCCTAAAGGCTTATTCAGACTAGATTTTGTAGGTTGGGCAGGGAGATAACCCAACATTAATGTTTAATTAATTATATAATTAAATATTGATGCAAATCCTTAAAAACCCTCTTTCTCCCCCTCTCCCCCCAGGGCTGTTTTGTTCTTGACAAAGAAAATGGCGAGGAGAAGCACCGGAGCACCGGAGCACGGGAGCTTCAACAGAGGGGATTTTTTACTATAGCAATGAGCGTTGTAGTGTTAACAATATTTATATTTACAGATCCCCCCAACCCCCCGCAAACTCGGGGGGCTTTTCATAATAACTGTAAACATCTATTTGGTCATTGCTATAATAATAAATCACCTTTTTTCTAATAATAGCTAAAAAGAGCCTCAACTTTTGTGGTGTCTAGCTTCTAGCTTACGACAAAATTTTAGAATAAAACAGCCCTGCCCTCTCCCCCTCTCCTGATCAGGGGTAGGTTTTAAACATTTCGGTGAGGACGGGACAAGCTCAGACCCTCGCATCTTTACTTAATGGTACTTATTGTAGTTAAGTAATGAGTAATGAGTTTTGAAGTAATGAGTAAGAGAATTGATCCTAAACGCTTAAAAATTGATTCTCCCTTGTCGGCCAATTTCTGTACTTTTGTTTTGGTGCTTTGATATGGGACTCCGGGAGGAACGAAGACAAGTAGACAAGGGAGATAATACAAGTAAAAAAGTATGTTTTTGGCTTTGTGTAGCATACAAATACTTATGCTGAGAGCAAAGCAGTAGTAGGGGCGCAAGGCTTGCGCCCTTACCCTACGGCTTGCGCCCTTACCCTACGGCTTGCGCCCTTACCCTACGGCTTGCGCCCTTAC
>NZ_JALKVM010000141.1:0-19260 GCF_057440575.1 Johannesbaptistia floridana | reverse complement strand
AGAATGTAGAATTGAGAATGTAGAATTGAGAATGTAGAATTAAGAATGTAGAATTAAGAATGTAGAATTGAGAATGTAGAATTGAGAATGTAGAATTGAGAATGTAGAATTGAGAATGCTTATTAATTTGGTGGAGGGACTATAATATCTAATTGGAAAACTCTCCTTTTGGTTTTGTGGCTTGCTGCAATTTATCTTGAGCAAATTCTATAGCTTCTTTTTGATCGCTAATTTTACCTTCTATCTGGGCTATTTGAATTTCTTCAAGCAAGTAACCAATTATAGGACTTGGTTTTAAATCAAAAGAATTAATTAAATCTTTACCTGTGAGCAAACAACGAGGATAGACAACTAAGTCATCAGGATTACTGTAGCGATTTAATAGCATACATATTAACTGATTGTCTATATTTTGAGATAGAGCTACTAAAGCTAATACCGGAAAGTTTTGGCGAATTCTTTGAAAAAAAGAATATTGAAGGCGTAAACTTTGGGCAAAAAATTCTTGTCTCAATTCCGGTAAACATTGGAAGACAGATTTAACTCCAGTAAATACTTCTTTTGGGTATTTGAGTTTAATTAAGCTTGCTTCAGCGGTAATGGGATCATTTCCTACTAATACGGCTAATTTGGCTACAGGGAGGATCTTTTCTTGCCAATTGATTTGTTGCCAACTATGGCTTACTTGAAGTAGAAATAAATCTATTTTAGTCAAATTGTCGATTTTTGCCGGGGTTATCTCCGGTAACCAGAAGGATAACACTCCATCTAACCAAGCTGCTGCTAACCAGTGGTTACCTCTACTAGAACTAAGTAAATAATTTAATTCTGATTGTACTCTTTCTGGGGCAACTTGAGCTAACTTGGGGGCTAGTTTGCTGATTTGACTACGAGTATCAGCTTCAATCTGAAAGTTAAGCTGCGCCGCTTGACGATAAGCCCTAAGTAGACGGAGGGGATCATCTTGGAGATTGGCCCTCTTAATCATTCTCAGTTGTTTTTGCACTAAATCTTTTTTCCCATCAAAAGGATCTACTAAAGCCTGCTGCCTCGGGTTATAGGCGATCGCATTTATGGTGTAGTCTCTACGTCCTAGGTCTTCTTCTATACTTGCCCCCTCTTGAGCTGCAAAATCTACTGTTGTGCCTTTAAATACTACCCTAGCTATTCCCCTGATTTCGTCTAGAATTACAAAGCCTGCGCCGTAGTGTTTAGCGATTTTAGCAGCAAGGGCGCAAGCCTCTTTCTCCACTACGAAATCGAGATCTAGATATTCACTGTTTCTACCCAGTAAAGCATCTCTCACCGCACCGCCTACCAAATAAGTTGAAGGTGGCAACCAATCTAACTGAAAAGGCCACGATTCTGGTAAAAAGGCAGATTGATGATTTTCTCTCATAATTTAATTCTATTTAAAAATTAGGTTCGTAGTTGGACTTTAGTCCCTTAGTACCGTAAGTTACGTGTGCGTTACGCTTGGCGCTAACACACCCTACTGCTCTCATAATTTAATTCTATTTAAAAATTAGGTTCGTAGTTGGACTTTAGTCCCTTAGTACCGTAAGTTACGTGTGCGTTACGCTTGGCGCTAACACACCCTACTGCTCTCATAATTTAATTCTATTTAAAAATTAGGTTCGTAGTTGGACTTTAGTCCCTTAGTACCGTAAGTTACGTGTGCGTTACGCTTGGCGCTAACACACCCTACTGCTCTCATAATTTAATTCTATTTAAAAATTAGGTTCGTAGTTGGACTTTAGTCCCTTAGTACCGTAAGTTACGTGTGCGTTACGCTTGGCGCTAACACACCCT
Organism: Johannesbaptistia floridana; assembly: GCF_057440575.1. Lineage (NCBI taxonomy): Bacteria > Bacillati > Cyanobacteriota > Cyanophyceae > Chroococcales > Cyanothrichaceae > Johannesbaptistia > Johannesbaptistia floridana. The sequence continues at coordinate 17,448 of NZ_JALKVM010000141.1, read as the reverse complement.
ACTGCTACTGCTATACTTGCATCCTCTGGTTCGTAGTTGGACTTTAGTCCCTTAGTATCGCAAAATACATGGTGCGTTACGCTTCGCGCTAACACACCCTACGGCTAGTACCTAAAACCTGACATCTGACACCTATTAAAAGCGAGTTAGAGGTATTTTCCCTCCTTGATTGGTTTCATCACCGTGATTAGTACGAGTCCAGTTTCGATGGTCTCGATATATATCTAAATTAGTAGGTTCTTTGTTTCCTAGTTCTGCGCCTGTTTCTCTGTATGGTGATTCTGGGATAGTATTAGTAGGGGCTCTTCCTCCTATACCCCAGTTATTACTGCGATTAGTTTGTTGTTGTAAATTATTGAGATCTTCTGCTGTCCCTTCATTGAATTCTGGTGGTTCTATTTCCGTAGCTGGTATTGGTGTTCCCTCTGTGGTATTACTGTTAGATTGAGCCAACAGGGGGAGGGGTGCTAATAATGTTAGACTAACCAGAGAGCCTATAGTGTAGTTGAATATTTTTTTGGTAACCATTGATTTTACCAGTATATTGTTACATGAGTAAGGAGTTTCTTCTTAGTTAACTAAGAAGATTGTGCTTAATTCTTACTATCATTATAACCAGAATTAATCACTGTAGATTTTTGTATCTGCAATCATCTTAACAGGATAAAGAGGTTCACTACCATTGAACCGCCAAATGCTGATTACTAAAGCTGTAGCTACAGTCAACCATAGCCAGGAAGGAGCAATAATCAAACCTGCTAAAGGAGAAAAATACCAATAGGTAAGAGTAAGAATCCCTACAGACAGCCAAGGTCCACTAATAACAGCTACAACTCCTGCCCCTAAACGACCTTCTACAGTAAAAATAGTATTCCAAGTATCTCCTACAGCTAAATGGAATACAAAAATCAATAGAGGTATTGCTAGGAAGTTGTGCTGGAATTGTTGCCAAATTAACCAGGTAGAGATTACTCTTAAAACAGCGATCGCCATCCACACTATAGGAAATACGATGGGGGCTGGTGCCCAATCTGGTCTTTTCACTTCACTATAAGTTTTTCGAGAGCGTGTATTATCTAGAGGAGAAAAAATACGGGAGCGAATACTAATCAATGTAAAGAAAGCGATTCCTATTGCCGAAACCAACCAACTTGGTGAAGAACTATTTTCTAATTGTAGCACCAACTGATTAAGACCCCAAAGAGTTAAAACCATCAAGCCTATTTGCAGTAATGTTCCTGCCTTGTAACTCAACAACGCTTGCCAGTCTAGTTGATTAGTTGGTACTGTCTGTTGATTTATACTCTCAGGATTACTATCTGTAGAAACACCCATAATTTTATTAACAAAACTCTCTATCATGTTCAACAAAAGCCATAAGTTTAACAAATCTATTTTACTTAATTATCAAGGTTCGGATTTTTCTATAAATCTGATTATGGAAAATGAACAATTAAACGATAAAATAAAAAATAATTAAGACAACTTAACAGTAGGAAAATCGTGCTATCTCATCTCATTGCTGACTTCCAAATCATTTTTGAAAGAGACCCTGCGGCTCGTAACTGGTTAGAAGTATTATTCTGCTATCCAGGTTTACAAGCATTGTGGTTTCACCGTCTAGCTCATAAACTATATAAGATGGGTACTCCTTTTGTCCCGCGTTTAATTTCCCATATATCTCGCTTGGTCACCGGAATCGAAATTCATCCAGGGGCAGAAATTGGCCAAGGCGTATTCATAGACCACGGTATGGGCGTAGTCATTGGCGAGACAGCAATTATTGGAGATTATTCTCTAATTTATCAAGGTGTGACCCTGGGAGGAACAGGGAAAGAGAGTGGTAAACGCCACCCAACTTTAGGAAATAATGTAGTAGTAGGCGCTGGCGCTAAAGTCTTAGGTAATATTCAAATAGGTAATGATGTACGCATCGGGGCAGGCTCAGTAGTGTTAAGAAATGTTCCTTCTGATTGTACTGTTGTCGGGGTGCCTGGGAGAGTTGTTTATCGCTCGGGAGTGAAGGTTGATCCTTTAGAGCATGGTAATCTACCAGATTCAGAAGCTGCTGTAATTCGTAGTCTAGTTGATAGAATTGAGTCTTTAGAAAAACAGTTAAACCACTTACAAAAGTCCCAAACAGACGAAACCTGTTTAGTAAGTAATTCTTACTGTTGCTCTCTAGAAGATAAGAATATCAGAGAATTTTTAGATGGAACGGGAATCTAAGGATTTACCTCTTGGCAAATCCAATCATTAGCTTCAGTAAGTGTATATAAACGGCGATTTTGTGGTTGACCACGCAAATCTAAATGGTCAACAGCGATCGCATCTAAGAGTAATAAGCAAAAATTATCCAAGGGTTGCTCAACATCTGGTGCTTCTTTTTCAAATTTATGTTCATTTTCATCCCGAGGTTGTTTAGGATGTGGCCAAGCAAACTGAACTCTAGCACTGTCTGAAAGCTTACTCCAACTTAAGTTGCGAGTCAATTGTAACTCGGGATCTTGGGTAGAAGCATCGACGATGATAATTTTCCCACTCAAGCGGAATTGTTCCCGAGTTTTGGGAAAATACCAACAAATCTCTACCCAAGGGTTTAAATTAAGTTCGGGAATCTTATCACTACGACTATCAGTAACTATTTGCAATTGATTGGTATTTTCCCTAAAGGCACGAAATACAACAGTACGATTACGAGGACGCCCATTAGCAGCAATTGTGGCTAATTGTAAATAACGAGCGTTTGGTAAACTACGATTCCGATGTAAAGCGTGACTCAGGGGAGAACGCCAAGAAGCTAAAGACATAATCGATTTTTTAAATTATTAATCCATTACTGGTAATTTACTAGCGGATTGATAATCCCAGTCAGGATGCTTCCATACTTGATTATCTAAAGCCATTTGTTCAATTGTACTAGCTAAACGTAAAGCTTTCAAGGCTTGTTCTCCTCCCACCGAAGGTTGATTGCCACCTCTTACACAATTAACAAAATGCTCTAGTTCGGCATGGAGAGGTTCTATATTAGAAGTATATACTTTTTCAATTAACCCATCTTGACGATAGAGTATTTGTCCATAGTCTGTTGTATAGTTTGCTGTTGTTTGACGATGAATTAGAATATCGTTGTTGAGAAAATCGGCTTCTGTGAGGGAATTTTTACAATGTGCCATAATCCGACGAATTTTCCGATGAGTCACCTTAGAAGCGGTAATTGTTCCCACTAAACCATTAGCAAATTGTAAAATAGCTGTTACATAATCTAAATTACCAGAGGTAAAGGAACTATTACCAGATGCTGTAAGCTTAATTACTGGTGATGGAACTAATTCTAATAAAAGATCTATATCATGAATCATTAAATCTAACACTACTGAGACATCATTGGCCCTATCTGAATATGGACTCATCCGATGTGCTTCTATAGCTAAAATTTCTTCTGTTTTGATGACTTTGCTTAATTCTAAAAAGGCTGGGTTAAAACGTTCAATATGACCTACTTGTAAAATTGCTTGAGATTCTGCTGCCGCATTTACTAATGATTCAGCTTCTTCTATGTTAGCGGCAATGGGCTTTTCGATTAATACATGTACCCCAGCTTGTAAACAGTCTATGCCTACTTGATGATGTAAGCGAGTAGGTACCGCTACACACACTGCATCTACATGAGGTAATAACTCTAAATAACTTTCAAAAAAGCGAATGCGATATTTACTCGCTATATCTAACCCTCTTTCTACATTAATATCAGCTACACCCACTAAGTCTACATCTTTGATTAAACTTAAAACACGAGTGTGATGCTGTCCCATGTTGCCTACGCCAATTACACCAATGCGCAAAGGCTGAGGATTTCTCCATTTATTTGTCGTTGGTTGCATCAGTTTTTTTCACTCCTCCACCATATTTTTTACATTTCGCACTGCTTACTCATCACCACTGTAGATAGTAGCACAAATACCATAAATGTTAAAAATTTTAACATTTTACTGAAAAGATTACTATTTAGGTGTTAAAAAGTTTTAAATAATTTACATCAGTACTCTTGTACTAAATTTTGCTGATTGACAAAATTTACTTTGTCTAGTATTGGCGATGTTTATGCAAACTAACCCCTAACTCAGATCTTGCACCAAAGCCCAAAAGTTGCTGGTTGTGGTTGAGTAATGAGTTTTGAAGTAATGAGTTTTGAAGTAATGAGTAAGAGAATTAATGCTAAGCGCTTAAAAATTGATTCTTCCTTGTCCGCCAATTCTGTAATTTTTAGGAGTACAAGATATGAGAAGGGGGCTTTTCATGATAACTGTAAACATCTATTTGGTCATTGCTATAATTTCTGGCTAGAGAGCGATTAATTAGATAAATCTTAGTGATATACTTTTTAAGTGTATATTTCATAAAAAGGATTTTTTCATGATTAATCAAACGTTTGTCGAGAACTTACAAAAAAATATTGCTAAATTGTTGCTTTTTTGTACTTTGTTCTTAGCCTTGTTCTTACTTTCTCCTGCTACTTCCTTTGCAGATGATTTAGTAGATGATTTGGGTAATTCTGGTTTACAAAATCAAATTGAGGGCAATATCAAACAAGATATTGATAAAACTCAAACAGCAATAGAGAATATCAAAGCTGACATTGAACAATCTGCTGATAAACTAGGTAATCAATTTGATTCTACCACCACACAAATCCAAGGAGAAATTCAAAAAAATATTGGTAAAGCTCAAACAGCAATCAATGATGCAAAACAAGACATGCAACAATCTGCTGATAGAGTAGGCGACCAATTTGATGCTAAAACTAAACAATTCCAAGGAGAACTTCAGAAAGATATCGGTACAGTCGAAGAAACGGGTAATACTTTCAAAGAAGAAATTCAAGAATCCTTTGATAGAGTAAGTGACCAATTTGATGCTACTACTAAACAAATCCAAGGAGAAATTCAGAAAGATATCGGTAATATACAAGAAACCAGTAACAATATAAAAGAAGAAATTCAAGAATCCTTTGATAGAGTAGGTGACCAATTTACTACTAATCCGAAACAAATCCAAGGAGAGATTCAGAAAGATATCGGTAAAATTCAAGAAACAGTTCAAGAAACTGGTAACCAATTAGAAGATAAGACAGAAAACTTCTTTGAATCTATCAGAAATAAGATTCTAGATATTATTAATTAGATAGTTTAATAGTTGTATCTCCAAACAACATTTTTAATTAGCTAAATATTTACAAGAGATAGAAAGAAATAAAACTCCTTCTATCTCTTTATTATTAAGATTTAAACTCCTACTTAACAAAACTTAACATAATTTTCTTTACTCTTGGTGCTGCTAATGAGTACAATTATGAAAAGAATATGAAAAGTAGAAGTAAGAGTAATGGCAATTATACATGATAAAAAATGATAACAAATTTTTTCAAAAAGGGCTATATACTTGCCTTAAGCCTGAGTGTAGGGGTGTGGTTAGGAGGATGTGGCAACACAGAGGTAACCAATCCCACCAACAACACCGAAAATGAAGCAACAGAGGCAAGAGAAACATCTGTAAAGGTAGAAGAAAAAAAGAAAGTGTTGACCACATTTACGATCTTGGCAGATATGGCTCAAAACGTAGGGGGAGACAAACTAATCGTAGAATCTGTAACCAGAATTGGGGCAGAAATTCACGGTTATGAACCGACACCAAGTGACTTGATTAGAGCACAGGATGCCTCGCTGATTTTATATAACGGCATGAATCTAGAACGCTGGTTTGAGCAATTTTTGGGGAATTTAGAAGATGTTCCGGCGGTGATTATCACAGAAGGAATAGAACCAATCGCGATCGCCGAAGGGCCCTATAGTGATAAACCTAATCCCCATGCTTGGATGTCACCGCAAAACGCCTTAATTTATGTGGAGAATATTCGCAAAGCTTTTGTAGAATTAGACCCAGAGAATGCAGACACCTATAATGCTAATGCCGAGGCTTATAGTGAAAAATTGCGAGAAATTGACCAGCAATTACGGGAAGATTTGCAAAAAGTTCCCGAGAATCAGCGCTACCTAGTTAGTTGTGAAGGAGCATTTTCTTATTTAGCTAGAGATTATGGTCTACAAGAGATTTATATTTGGCCAATTAATGCGGAACAACAGTTTACCCCGAAACAGCTACAAACTGTAATTGAAAAAGTAGAAACAAACGATGTCCCAACTATTTTTTGCGAGAGTACCGTCAGCGATGAAGGTCAAAAACAGGTAGCTAAAACTACAGGGGCCAGATTTGGAGGGAATCTCTATGTAGATTCACTTTCTACAGCAGAAGGACCTGTTCCCACCTTTTTAGACTTACTAGAATACGATGTTCGCACAATTACTAATGGTTTACTGGCAGGAAGTAAAAGTTAGTAATTCCCTCTCAGCAGACTAAAAAACGCTATAGCATTTTTCTTTCCTCATGAGGTTGTACCTAACTCTCGGAGCCTCAAAAGGATAACCTTTCTCACCAGTATGAGAATTGCTATATATACCTATTACTCAATATAAAGAAATAAAGAAATAAAGATGAAACAGATAACTTTTCCCCTATCTATTACCGTAGAAAATCTAAATGTGACTTATAGCAATAGGCGTTTAGCACTCTATAACGTCAATTGCCATGTAGAAGCGGGCACAATTACAGGCTTAGTGGGGCCAAATGGTAGCGGGAAATCTACCCTATTTAAATCGATGATGGGTTTTTTACAACCAACTCAAGGAAAAATAGCTATTGGTGGTTTAACTATAAGCGCCGCCCAAAAGAAACAAATTATCGCCTATGTACCCCAATCAGATGAAGTAGATTGGAATTTTCCTATAAGTGTCTACGATGTAGTGATGATGGGTCGTTATGGATATATGAACCTATTGCGGATTCCTGGGGCGAAAGACCGAAGATTAGTGATGGAAAGCATAGAAAGAGTGGGAATGAGTAAATTTCGCCGTCAACAAATCGGAGAACTCTCAGGAGGTCAGAAAAAAAGGGCGTTTTTAGCTAGGGCGCTTGCTCAATCTAGTCAGGTAATTTTACTGGATGAACCTTTTACAGGAGTAGATGTGAAGACCCAAAAGCGCATCATTGATTTGTTGATTGAATTGAAAAACCAAGGACATACTATACTAGTGTCAACTCACGATTTAGGCTCAATTGTGACCTTTTGCGATCGCACAATTCTCCTCAATCAAACTATTTTAGCCCAAGGTAAAACCGAAGAGACCTTTACCGAAGAAAACTTAATGATGACCTTTGGCGGCTTGCCTGTATCTAGTTTACGCCAAATGACCTCAACTAATTTTGGAGAATCATCATGATTGATATCTGGAATTGGATAGTCGAACCTTTACAATACGGATTTATGGTCAAGGCTATTTGGGTTAGTGCCTTTGTGGGTTTAGTTTGTGCTGTCTTATCTTGTTATATCACCCTCAAAGGTTGGTCATTGATGGGTGATGCTGTTTCCCACGCCGTTGTGCCTGGAGTGGTGGTCGCTTATGCCCTTAATATTCCCTTTGCTATAGGTGCCTTTTTGTTTGGTTTTGGTGCTACTGTGGCCATTGGTTATGTTAAGTCTAAAACTCGTCTCAAGGAAGATGCTGTAATTGGGGTGGTCTTTACTGGTTTTTTTGCTTTGGGTTTAGTTTTAATTACCAAAATTCCTAGTAATGTAGATCTTTTTCATATTCTTTTTGGCAATGTCTTAGGTATTTCCCAAGAAGATATTATTCAAACTGTTATTGCTGGAAGTATTACTCTGGTGGTAATTTTGTTGCGTCGTAAAGATTTACTCCTGTTTTGTTTTGACCCTAACCACGCTAAAGCTATAGGTCTCAATACTCAAATTATGTACTATACTTTACTGTCTTTACTAGCTTTAACTATTGTGACTGCCTTGCAGACAGCAGGTATAATATTAGTAATTGCTATGTTGGTGACACCAGGATCTATCGCCTATTTATTGAGCGATCGCTTTGATTATATGCTCTTAATCTCTACAGCTAGTAGTGTTTTTGCCTGTGTATTGGGAACTTATTTAAGTTATCATCTCGATATTTCTACCGGGGGTTCAATTGTGGTGGTGTTAACTCTTATTTTCCTGGTAGCAATGTTTTTTGCTCCTAAGTATGGCATATTTGCTTACAAGCTGCAACAATTTATTTCTAACCCAGATTCTAAACTTTAAAAAAAAGACTAAAATAAAACAACACTGGTTTATTTATTACAAATAATTAATTTTTACTTAAACTTACCCCTACCATAGCTTAAGGGATGATAACCTTGATTTAAGCACAAGATTTTTTTACTATTTTTTCCCACATCAAAAAGTAAGTATGGGAATTGGGTATTTTATGAAATTATCAGTTATAATCCCCTGCTTTAATGAAGTTAACACTGTAGAAAAAGTTATCAAAGCAGTGAAATCTTCTCCTATTCAAAATATAGAAATTATCGTTATAGATGATTTTTCTACTGATGGAACTCGGTAATTACTAAAAAACTCTCTAGAAGCTATTCTGGATAGAGTTATCTATCATGACAAAAACTATGGAAAGGGCGCAGCATTAAGAAGTGGCTTTAGAGTAGCAACTGGAGATATTGTAATAATTCAGGATGCTGATTTAGAATACGATCCTCAAGAATATCCGATAATGATTAATCCTATTATTAATGATAAAGCTGATGTGGTGTACGGATCTCGTTTTCAAGGTAGTTATCCTAAAAGGGTTGTTTACTATTGGCATAGAGTAGGTAACGGATTTTTGACTACTTTATCCAATATTTTTACTAATATTAATTTAACAGATATGGAAACTTGTTATAAAGCATTTCGTAGAGAAATTATTCAGTCTATAGATTTAAAAGAATCAAGATTCGGTTTTGAGCCAGAGGTAACGGCCAAAGTAGCTAAATTGGATTGCCGTATTTATGAAGTAGGTATTTCCTATTATGGTCGCACTTACAAAGAAGGTAAAAAAATTAACTGGAAAGACGGATTTCAAGCAATTTTCTGCATTCTAAAATATAACCTTTTTGCCTAATTATCAAAATTATGTTAGCTTTTATTGTTCTAATTTCTTTGGTATTAAATTTACTAATTATTCATCTTAATACACCAATAAGAGAAACAAAAGATATACAAGTCAGTATTTTAAAATGTTTACTAATCAATGGTTTAATATTTATTATATCCACTGAAATGCTGAGTTTGTTTAATGAGTTGACAAGAACATCCATAATTATAATGTGGAGTTTAATACTACTTGGACAACTTGTTTATATTTTGAGAGTCAAAAGAAAATTTAATAGATATATGAAAATATACCTATTAAAAGGCAAAGAAATTGTATCCAGCGATAAAATTTCTCTAGATGGGGCAATTAGTATAGTTGGAATTATCTTGATTTTATTAATATGTCTGATTATTGCTATTTTAGCGCCGCCTAATAATTATGACTCTATGACTTACCACATGCCTAGAGTTATGCACTGGATTCAAAATCAAAATGTTAATCACTACCCTTCTGGTAATTTACGTCAAATTTCTTTTCAACCGGGAGTATCTTATATTGTTACTCATTTACAACTACTAGCAGGCGGTGACTATTTTGCCAATATTGTCCAGTGGATAGCATTGGGAGGATGTGCTATAGGAGTATTTCTACTAACCTGTTGTATCAGTCCAAAAGGAGGGATGATTGCAGCAGTTTTCTGTGTCACTATACCTATGGCAATTATGCAGTCCACAACTACTCAAAATGACTTAACCACTGCCTTATGGTTAGTTTGTTATGCTTATTTTATTTTTAGGAAAGAAATTTATCATAAATGGGATATTTTTTGGCTAGGATCTAGCTTAGGATTGGCCATAGTATCTAAAGCAACCGCTATGATTTATGGTATACCCTTGTCTTTGGTATTAGCTTGGAGAATATTCAAAAATGAAAAAAATAAATATAGTATCAAGATTATTAAAATAATTTTAATTAACTTTTTAGCTCTGGTACCTTCTTTACCACATTTTATCAGAAACTTTATGACTTTTGGTGATTTTTTGGGCATAGATACAGGTACGAGGGTAATTGAGCCTAATTTGATTACCTTCACATCTAATTTCTTAAGAAATACTGCTTTAAATATACCTTGGTCTCCTTTTTGGTTAGGGGTTAATAAAATACATTCTTTTTTATCTATAGATATTGATAACCCGAATGCTACTATAGGCAGTTTTAAGACTTTTATTGATCAGCAAATTTATCATTTGTTTATTATCCCTCATGAAGATTTAGTTGGCAATTTTTTACATTTAATGCTTATTTTATTGTGTTCATCAATTATTTTTAGGAAAAAAGCTCGGGAAAAAGCTAATTTTGTCAATTATATTCAATTATTATTTATAATAGTTTCCTGTTATCTTTTATTTAATTATTTAATTAAGTGGATGGAATGGAATAATAGACTGTTATTACCAATTTTTGTCCTAGCTTCTCCTCTAGTTGGATATGTCATTGATAATTATTTAACTAAGTTTCTGAAAATTATTATAGTCACTCTACTAGTAGCTTCTGGTTTATTTTATAGTCTTACTCCTCTTCATCGTCCTTTAATTACTCTTCCTCCTTTAGTAGTTGATCAATCATCAAGTTCAATCTTAACTTTAGACCGAGAAGAAATTTACTATGCTGGTTTAGGGGAATCTGGTAAAGATAGAAAACTTTTTTATAATGAACTTGCTAAATTTTTAGCTCAATATAATTGTAATTATATAGGTTTTCAGCAATCAGGTGATGAGCTAGAATATCAATTTTGGGTTGCTTTATTATCTCAAAATCCTGAGGTGAATCTCAAACATATAAGAATAGAGAATGTTTCTAACCAATTAAAACCAGAATTTGAGGACGAATTATTATGTGCTATAGTTTTTAAAGAAAATAATCAATGGAATTTTCTACCTATGTTTAAAGTTAATTAAATAATTTCTACCATCACTTACCATCAATTAATCTCATGAAAAATTACCTATTATTACCTTTTTTAATCTTGATGACCATCATCTTAAATACAGTAGCCCAAACCTTGTTAAAATTTGGAGTGGGGCAAAATATCTTATATCTCATGGGTGGTTTGTTTACCTATGGGATTAGTAGTATTTTTTATATTCTTGTTTTAGGTAAATTTAATCTCTCCGTGGCTTATCCAATAGTTATAGGTTTAACTATGGTGGCTACTACTTTGTGTGGAGTATTTTTATTTAAAGAAAGAGTTTCCTCTATTCATTGGATTGGAATCGGCTTAATTCTTAGTGGTGTTTACGCTATAATTTTAAGCAGAGATGTTTCAGGATAATCAATTCATTTTTTAACCCATCAAAAGTAGTAAGTAACACAAGCTTTAAAATAAAAAGAATCGTCGGCTTCTAACTTGCATATATTGCAATCCTTGTTTAGTAAGAAATGGGGAAGTCTGGGAAGTTTGTCAAGAAATAGTGAGTTAAAATAGAAATAAATACATACAAGAAAATGCAAAAATTTACTTGGGATGATTCTTTAAAAACTGGTGTGCCTTCAATAGATATACAGCACAAAGAACTAATTTTTACTTTTAACGACCTTTCAGAGGCAATTGAAGCGGGAAAAGATGCCACGAAAATTAAAAAGCTGTTAATATTTTTACAATTTTACACAGAATGGCATTTTCAACAGGAAGAAAAATGTGCCTTTGAACATAAATGCGCGATCGCTGAAACTAATAAACAAGCCCATCATCAATTTATGGAAATCTTTACTAATCTGAGTAGAGAATACCGAGAAAGTGGCGCTAGTGAAGAAATTGCCATTAAAGTACATCAACAACTATCTGATTGGTTAGTAAATCATATCTTAAAAATTGATACTCAAATTGGCCATTGTGTTGGACAAGCTTGCCACAACTAGACTCAGATCTTGCATCTGTATCACTCATTTACTTGTGGATGAATAATGAGTAATGAGTAATGAGTAATGAGTAATGAGTAATGAGTAATGAGTAAAAGAATTGATCCTAACCACTTAAAAATTGATTTTCGCCTGTGGGCCTATTTAGTACTTTTTTAGGAGTGCAAGATATGAGTAGAGGTATTATTGCTCTTGATTTAATTAAAGTACCGAGCGCTCATCTTCATCAATATACTTATCATAAGCGTTTTTTAATTCCTCTTTGATATCATTTCTTAACCATTGTGGTGTTAAAACCTCAGCATTAGCACCATATTTTAATATTCTTTGACGAAACCAAAACACACAGTCTTCTCTGGTTTCAATAATTACAAATTTACCTTCCTCATTTTTTTCTTTGATTCTCTCTTGTTTACGTCGTGGTTTATATAGCAAGCTCGCCAATAGATGTTGACAAAAATGATGAAAAGCCCCCCTTAGTAAGGGGGGTTGGGGGGAAAAGTTTGTGATCAATGTTGTTAACACCACTGCGGTCACTGCTATAGTTTCTGAGAGGACCAGAAAGGCGATATTCTATGTCAATTGTGGGAAATGGATAAAGCCAGCGAGTAGAAGTGCATACATTGACTTTGAGGATTTTATCTACCCGAAACAAATAATTATTCTGTACTTTATCTTTTTTATTCTTATCAATAAATGGTGGATTAGGAATATAACTAAATAAATAGATGGTGCCATCATGAAGGCGTAATTCTGAGCGATCTAAATCCCAGAGAGTTTGTTCTCCTTTAGTAGTTTTGTAGTTAATAGTGAAACTGCATTGTTGTTTAATGTTGTGTTTTAATTGTTGCAAAATTTCCGTGATTTGGCGATCGCTCCTTCTCTCCCAGAAGTTTTATGATTTTTATGGCTAAGGCTATTTGATTCGATTTAGCAGGCATACATAATAGGATAATTTTGGTGGACGGTGGGTGAAAAAATTCATTTATATTTTAGATATTATCATTTTGTGATAACACGGCTAATTGTTGGGATGAATATCAAGCCAGAATTGCCTCAATCTTAGCTCAATTTGCTTTCTATGCTGGTGTAGGAAGAAAAACTAGTATGGGTATGGGACAAACTCAGTTACAAGTTGATAAAATGGAGTATTCTAATGACTGATGATTATTTACCTTTAGCTTATTTAAATGCCTTTGAATATTGCCCTACTCATATCTTCCACCAGAACTTATGTACTAATTTTTCAGGAAAAATGTTCTTTATGGTTAATTCTCTATAATCTTTGTCTCCTAAGGGTTTAACATCAATTCTTTTACTCATAACTTCTTACTTCAAGACTTCAAGACTTCAAGATTCATCCACCAGTAGCTTTTGCTAAAGGTGGAAGATCTGAGTAGGAGTGCGATCGCCAAAGCCCATAGTTTAAGTAGAAGTTTTAATACAACCCAGAGAAGATTCTGTAAGAATTTATGTACTTGATGCGGGAGCAGTTCGTAAAACCTTAACCTATGGTTCAGAAAAACCTCAACAAATCGATACAATTATTTTGTAATTGAGTTTGATTGTGTTATTATTTTTCTGACGGCTCGAAGCGAGGTCAAAATCCCCGGGCTCCAGTCAAAATCCCAGAACCTTGACAAATCAATACTTTTCGTATTTTAACTTGTTTGTGTTAATTGTTGTTTCAGTGGCTGAAACCCTAGTTTTTAATTCCCCCGTCAGAATCCTATGCTTTATAAGCAACTCACCAAACCCTTGTATAGCAGGGAGCACCGGAGCACGGTCGCAGGGAGAGGGATTTTAAGTAAAATTACTTAAGTTGTGGATAAAATGTATATTACTATACATTATTTTCTTAAACAAAATCTGAAAAAGCACAGAATCATAAGTTGGTGTTTTTGTCAAGTTTTATGTTAAGAAAGATGTTTATAAAGGATAGGTCAGAATCGGGTATGGAGTTATTGTCAAATCTAGTTCCTGGCTTTCAGAGTTTCCAATTAATGAATCCTAGAAATGGGATTGAAACAACGCATTGCCTTAGGGATTTGGGGAGAATAAAGAGTTTCCAATTAATGAATCCTAGAAATGGGATTGAAACATAGCCAATCATATTAGATACTTAACAGCTTATTGACATTGACTAAAAAATCAAGTAAAATTGAGGCAATACTTTAATACTCATAAAATTTGAGCATACAAAATCTGTAGCTACAGGCGCTAGAAAATGAAATTAGCAAAAAGAGTGACTCTGCATTATCAGGCTGGCAATTCCGATAAGATTTATGAGGTGGATTTGTGTCAAATGTCTGAAGATAAGTACATAGTTAACTTTCGCTATGGAAGACGTGGTAAGAACTTAAAAGAAGGAAGTAAAACAGTTCAAGCTGTATCTTTAGCCGAAGCAGAAAAAATCTTTGATAAGCTAATTGCAGATAAAAAAAAGAAAGGCTACCAAGATATCGATAATTTAACAGCAGGGAATGTAACAGAATCTACAGATACCCCAGCAAATGTAACTGTTACCAGTAAAGACCCACGACATCAAGCAATTATTAATCGCTTAGCACAACAAAATGGAACAAATTGGCCATTAGATAGAGTAATATGGCGTGCAGGAGAGTTAAAAATAAGAGAAGCTGTACCTTTTTTAATTAACTTAATAGGCACAGGAGAACCCTTAAGAGATTATTGTATAGCTTGGGCTTTGGGTAAATGTGGAGATAAAAATGCTATTTCTGAGTTGATAAAATTAGCAAAAGACAAATCTCAACCAGAACATATTAAGCGTATTGCTTGGGAAGCAATGTATAAACTATCTGAAGAAAAAGAGCGCCAAAAATTGCGCCTAGAGAAAATAAACGAACTTCCCCTCCCTTTAAAAGATTTAGCTCAAAATGGACCAACAGAAACTTTTGAAACAGCATTACAAGGCTATTTAGATACTAAAGATTACAAACCATTTCAAGTTATTGATACACTATATCAGATTGATAACGAGTATATTCGCCCTACACTATTAAAAATAGTCAAAGAAGCACCTTTACAAGCTAACTACTTTAAACAATTGCGCCATATTTTTAAGATGGCGGAGTATCGTGGTGATGGTGAGGTTTTTGGTATTTTGGCTTATCGCTTTGAGAAACAAGAGGGAAACTTTAATAATAGAAGCTATGGAGTTCGTCTCTCAAATGGGGATTATATATACTCAATTAAAGAAGAAATAAAACGTCCTCAGTCAAAATTAGCCTATAGCCGACAAACTCGGGAATACTTAAGAAAGAGAGTGTGGCGTACATTAAAAACTCTAGGAGAAGAAAAAGAATCTGATTATGTGAAATTAGCAACAAATGTTTTATTACAGTATAGTGATAGTGATGGAGAAAGAGCTTATGAATCTAGAAGGACTAGACACAGCTATAACAGAGAAACTCGCAGATACGATTATCATTCATATCATTTTCAATTCGATAAATATGCCACTCGCATTATCTTAAATCATATACTCTACGAAAATAGTCCTCGTTATGAATCCCATCCTAAAGCTTGGCGTTGCAAGGGAGAATACAAACCAGGGGATGCTATCCCCCAAGTTAGAGAAGAAGCATTTCCTCAATTATGGAATCAACAACCATCAGCTTTATTAAGACTGTTAGTAGAAAGTAAATGCTTACCTGTACAAGAGTTTGCGGTTAAAGCCATCCAAGAGAATCAAGAATATTGCCACAGTTTAGATGTTGTTACTATCATGCAACTGTTGAGGACACCCTATGAAATTACCACAGAATTTGCTTTTAATCTGGCTTGCAGTAAATATAATCCTCAATTACCAAATCGTGAATTAGTTTTAGTAGTAGCTAACTGTATATTAAGTCATGCTAGACAACAAGCTTATCAGTGGATTGAAGCACAACGAGAATACTTTTTTGAAGAAAGTGACTTTATTGCAGGTTTAGTTACTAGCTTACAACCAGATACCCGCGCTTTTGCTCGTAAATTGTTAAGTTCGTCGATTTTAAACCAAGCAACAGCACAAGTCTTGATAATTCGTATCATTACCACATTGTTAGATTTTGACGAGACTCAACAGGAGATAGTCGCAGAAATCAACGAAACTTTGTTGTTGAGCTTTACTCCCGAACTGCGTAAATTAGGATTAAAGGTAATTTTAGATTTATTAGACCATCCTCTACCAGAAATACAAGTATTAGGGGCAAGAATATTACTCAATCACGAAATTCCAGCCAGCAAATTACCATCAGATTTAATTGAATCTCTATTATCTTCTCCATACGACTCAGTAAGAAGTGTTGGCATTAGAATTTTTGGACAACTACCAGACGAAAGACTAATCCAAGATCGCATTTTTATAATTGCTATGGCAGTTAATTCCAGTCCAGATATTCGTCAAGCAATTCGTCCGATAATTGAGCGTTTAGGACAAAATTATCCCGAAATTAGTTATGAAATCGCAATTGACTTGATTGACCTCTTAACTGAGCCGGAAAGACATCAAGGAGTACACAAAGATTTAAAAGTAATCTTATGCTCTCAAATGATGCCTAATTGGATAAATCGTCTTCCCCTAGACAAAACTATAGCTTTAATAGGTGCTAAATCACCTGTGGCACAAGAATTAGGGGGCATCACCTTACAAGCAAATAGTCAATCTTGGTGGTCAGAATTGGAAGCCAATCAATTAGTTAAATTTGCCAATCACGAAATTCTAGCAATTCGTCAAGCAGCATGGCAAATGATGGAGTTAAAACTAGATAGTATTCGCCATGATGAAGATGAAATGGTTTCAGCGGTGAAAATGTTAGAGGCAAAATGGGAAGATTCCCAAGAATTTGCCCAATCCTTGTTTAATAAGCTAAATAATGAGGATTGGACACCCAAGATAATGATTGGAGTTTGTGACAGCACAAAAGAAGATGTACGTCGCTTTGGGAGAGATATCGTAACCAGTAATTTTAAAGAAGAATATGGACAAGAATATCTATTGAAATTTAGCGAACATCCCAGTGCAGATATGCAGATGTTTGTTACCAATTATCTAGAAACTTATGCAGAAGATGATGAGGAAAGATTGAAACAATTAGTACCTTATTTTGTGACAGTTTTATCAGGAGTGAATAAGGGTAGTGTGGCGAAACAGAGAATTTTTCAGTTTTTAGAAGGAGAGGCTAATAAAAATGAAGTTATAGCAAAAATTGTAGCAGAAGTACTAACTAGACAATCTGCGACTATGGCGATCGCCGACAAGGCAAAAGCGATTCAAATTATGTTGAGAATCAAGAAACAGTATCCCAATATTGAGATGCCGATTCAGGTTAAACAGGTTACGGAAGTGAGGAGTTAATTATTTTCAATACTAAAGCTTAAAAGTTTCTCTAAAAAGCTCCCCCTCTCTCCCTACTCCCTACTCCCTGCTCCCTACTCCCTGCTCCCTGCTCCCTGCTCCCTGCTCCCTGCTCCCTGCTCCCTGCTCCCT
>NZ_JALKVM010000140.1:0-19525 GCF_057440575.1 Johannesbaptistia floridana | reverse complement strand
CAGGCAAGACGGCTTTTAAAACTAGGAAAAGCGGCCGTATTCCGGCGTTATCCTTCCCTAAAGGTAAATTTGCAGGTCAATATGTAGGGAGAATTGCTATTAGATTCCGTCCTAGTTTTGTTCTGCAATTACCTAATAAAAAATTTGATGTTCATCCTAAATATCTAACACATATTCATCGTAATGACGGGTACAATTATGCTTTCAATTAAAGATTCGCTCCGCTCAGTTTATTTGTTGAACTCCATTCCCCTCCCGTTAAGGGTTCGGCCGTACTCGGCGAAGGCCGAGTCAGGCGTCCGCCTGACCTATAACGGGAGTCCCCTGGAGATATTTTAGATGGGTAAAATCGTTAAGTTAGAACCTCTCAATCAAGAAACCGTTATCAACACCAATGAGAACTTACTCTCAGCCTTGTTACAGGAAGAACTGCATGTATTACAAGAATGTGGGGCCACAGGTAGATGCGCCACCTGCCATGTGTATATAAAAGAAGGGATAAACAGTCTCTCTCCTGTGAGTCGCCGGGAAAAACGCAGTCTAGAAGTAATTACCAGTTGTAAAAGTAATTCTCGTCTAGCCTGTCAAGCAAGAGTCCTCGCTGAAGGAGTAGTGGTGGAAATTCCCAGTGGGATGTATTTGAATGCCATTGACAATATTGAGGATTTAATTGGACGTCGTGCCCAGGAAAATATTTTACACCCAATATCAGGGGAAATTTTAGTAGAAGAGGGTAAGTTAATCACTCGTTCGATGATTACTCAACTCCAACAAACTCAAGGAAAAGTAGAAGAATATTTAGCAAAAACTGACGAGGTATAAATACTATGTTAAAACCCCTTGCTCGTCTCAGCGTAGAAACCGATGGCCGCTACGCCACCGATGCTGAGTTACAATTTTTAGAAGATTACTTTGTTACTCTAGAAAAACGCATTACCACTTATGAAAAAGTACGGGCGGCTGAAAACAAGATTATCGAGAAAGTAGAACAACAAAAACGAGAAATAGATCCAGGCTTATTTAAACTTAATGGTAGAGATATTACCGAAGTGTGTAGACGAGATATGATTGATTTGTTACGTTGCACGACGGCAACCATGTTATTAAATGACTTGGATTATCTACGGGATAATATGCTGATTTGGTATCGAACAATTGTACGTGCTTATCAATATGATCGCCACGATAATGTCATTTACAAACTCTTAGAAAAGAATACCAAAGCTTATCTTACTCCAGAAGAAGCAAAATTAATTAGTCCAGCTTTACAACTTGACCATACTTTAATGAGTTAGATAATTAGTTAGAGGAAAAAAATTATGTCTCAACAAAAACATTGGTTAGATTTTGCCGAAATTGGCGCCGCAGTTATTTCTGTAGGAGGTGCTGCCGCCACAGCTATAGGTCAATCTGCCGCTTTTGCCACCATACCCCTATCTCTTTCTGTTGCTCTTAATTTGATTAATCGTCAACGTCTATTAGGAGAAATCAACACCCATCACCAAGCAGCTATTACTTCTGTGAATAATTCCTTACTAGAAACTGAATCTAGTCTCAAGGAAAATCTCCAGCAACATTCTCAACAACTAGGTTTAGATTTGAATCAACTAAGGGAAAGTTTAGGTAATGATTTAGAACAAATAAAAGTTGATTTTGCCGCAGGAGACCAAAATTTAAGGGAATCTCTACAAACTGTAGATTGTGAGAAAAATAAATTGGCAGAAATAGTCGGTGATTTGCAAAAAATTGAAAACTTCTCCCAAGCAATTCGCACTAATCCCGACTGTGGCGACTTCTATTACCAAAGAGGTTTGAGTCACCAAAATCTCGGTGACAAAGAAGGGGCGATCGCCGATTACACTCAAGCGATTAAACTAGATATCAACCACGCCGCCGCACATCATCAACGGGGTATATTAGAAGCCGAATTAGGCAACAGAAGACAAGCTGTAGAAGATTTACGCCGGGCTGCTAAACTATATTTTGAACAGGGAGACATTGATAGTTATCAACAGGCGCGAGATCTCAGTAAAGAATTCCATGAGATTCACACTCCCTCAATGGAAGAAGGCAGCTTTGAAAAGGTTAAAATGAGAACCTTTTTATCTTAAAAAAAAAGGGCGATCGCTCTTTCAGTTACAGTAGGGTGCGAAAGGCAAAGTGTAACTTAACATAAATCTATAGCAAGTAGGGTGCGTTAACCTGCGTGTAACGCACCATAAAATTATCGACTCAGATCAAATCCCTAATTAAAATTAGGCACCGAATTTTTGCAATCTCCCGGCGTTAGCCAATGCTAAGCCCATAATATCAGTACCGGGACGAGTACCGAGAGAGCCTGCTAAACAGGCATATTCATCGAAACTACTCACATTATCTACTTTAGCTGTTGGAGAATAGAGCATAGTTGGTACAGGATGCCAACTATGTCTTCCCATAATTGCTGGTGTGGAGTGATCTGCTGTTACTACTAAGACATCTGGTTGTAAAGAGGTTACCTGAGGCATGAGAGTATCTACTGTTTCAATTAATTTTACCTTTTCTTGGAAGTTAGCATCTTCCCCATAACTATCAGTTTTCTTCACATGAAGAAAATAAAAATCATAATCTTCTCCATAACACTTAGATAGACTTTCAAATCTTTTTTCCATACCTCCAGGATGGGGTAAGACATCCATTCCCAACAGTCTACTCACACCACGATACATAGGATAATCAGCTATACAAACCCCTTTTAGCTTAAAGCGTTCTTCCAAACTTGGTAAAGGATTATATTTTTCAAATCCCCTCAGCAACACCATATTTGCTGGAGTTTCAGATGCTAATATTTCTTTCACCTGACTCAAAAAAGAATCAACTAAATCTGCTGTTTTTTGAGAATCAGGAGAATTAGCTTTAGCTGGATTCGGTTTAACTCCTATCCTTTGGGGATCAATATCCGGTAGATTCCCCCCTAAGTCATCTCCTCGTAAGACTAAAACAGCACGATATTCACTCACAGTTTCAAAAAAGAATTCTCCAGAGAAATCTAATTTTACTTTCTTGCGAATCTTTTCAGATAAACTCTTATTTAAGTCAGTAGCAATTCTTCCGGCACGGCGATCGCTAATTTTCCCTTCAGCATCTATAGTAGCAAAGTTAGCCCTCGCCGCCACATCTCCTTGTTTTAAATCAAAATCAATCCCTAGAGAAGATAAAACCCCTCTCCCGAGACGATATTTCAGAGGATTATAGCCAAATAGAGTTAAATGCCCAGGACCACTACCCGGTGTAATTCCAGGACCAACAATTTCTAGTAAACCACAACTAGACTGTTTAGCTAACTTATCTAAATTAGGAGTATTAGCTACTTGTAATTCTGTACCCCCCTGTTGAGTATCTGGTAATCCTCCTATGCCGTCAAAAACTACATAAATAATTTTACCCCCAACAGGTATAGCTAAATCTTCCCAAATTTCTGTAATATCTATAGGTATTCTCATAGCTGTAATTTTACTTTTTTACCTATATATCAATAGCAGAAGTTTACTAGGGATTATATCTGGCTAAAGTAATAAATTTGTAGCAGGGAGCAGGGAGCAGGGAGCAGGGAGCAGGGAGTTGTAGGGTGCGAACTTCGCCCAAAGCGCGTAACGCACCAAATTAAGTTATGAGAAAAAAGCAGAATAAATGAGGGCGCAAGCCTTGCGCCCCTACTTTACACTTAAAAAACCAGATCAAACCTATACGAAATCAGAGTTTTAGATTTATTCAGCAAGCCTTAATTATTTTTTGCTTTTGGTGTAAAAATGCAAGCACCTCTGATTGTTTAATTATTTTAAACAAATAAACTGTCTCTAATCCTTACTAGCTCTGGGTTTCAGAGATTTATAAGTGCTTTGAGGTGCTTGCAAAACTCTCTAATCCTTATCAGTTAATGCTTTCAGACAACAAAATTCAATGAAGTTTGCTAAGAATTATCAAATTACTAGCTATTTTCCTGAGGTGCTTGTAAAATTAAGTAGAGGCTATAACCAGTTATGGGTTTCAGCCGTCGCTGTGTTTTAACCTTAGATGCCGTTAGGCGTTGATCACTTTTACGTCCCTCTTTTTGGGGCTTTTTCTTTATGTGTTTTAACCTTAGATGCCGTTAGGCGTTGATCACTATTTCAATGTGGAAAGAAGAATATGAGCTAAGTTGTGTTTTAACCTTAGATGCCGTTAGGCGTTGATCACCAAAAATACCAGCGAGCGCAGAAACATAGGTAATCAGTGTTTTAACCTTAGATGCCGTTAGGCGTTGATCACAAAACGGTTATGTTCTTTGTAATTTTGAAGATTGGGAGTGTTTTAACCTTAGATGCCGTTAGGCGTTGATCACCTTCCTGATGATAGTAACTTTAATTTTGTTGGAAGTGTTTTAACCTTAGATGCCGTTAGGCGTTGATCACGTACTTATTATTTAGTAGATTTTTATCGAGATAGGTGTTTTAACCTTAGATGCCGTTAGGCGTTGATCACACAAATACTTAAGAGTTATTGCCAACTCGTTCTTAAGTGTTTTAACCTTAGATGCCGTTAGGCGTTGATCACGCTAACGTACAAGAAACAATCAACTTTGTAGAAAGTGTTTTAACCTTAGATGCCGTTAGGCGTTGATCACACCAATTTAGCGATTTATACAAATCTGATGATAATAGTGTTTTAACCTTAGATGCCGTTAGGCGTTGATCACCTAATAACATCGAAATAATTGACTAGCCACACACACGTGTTTTAACCTTAGATGCCGTTAGGCGTTGATCACTCTGTTTTGGTGGCGATTAGACTAAATAGCAGTAGGTGTTTTAACCTTAGATGCCGTTAGGCGTTGATCACTTTAGTTATTCCTTGAGACTGAAGATAGTCAGTATAATTGTGTTTTAACCTTAGATGCCGTTAGGCGTTGATCACGGTTTGCCATACTCAGGTTGTTCCCAAGTATCTTCGTGTTTTAACCTTAGATGCCGTTAGGCGTTGATCACATAAACATTCATCGACTTGAATGAAATTATCTACAGGTGTTTTAACCTTAGATGCCGTTAGGCGTTGATCACCTGATTTAATATCAGACGAACAGTGCTATACAGATTGTGTTTTAACCTTAGATGCCGTTAGGCGTTGATCACGACAAAAGGAAGAACAGACACAAACGGAGTAGAAAGTGTTTTAACCTTAGATGCCGTTAGGCGTTGATCACATAAATATATTGTTTTCTTCTATAAACAAAATCAGTGTTTTAACCTTAGATGCCGTTAGGCGTTGATCACGATTCCTACCAATCGTCCCATAGGACAAAAGAAAAAGTGTTTTAACCTTAGATGCCGTTAGGCGTTGATCACATTTTATTGCGCTTATCAGAATTAACAAACTTGTCGTGTTTTAACCTTAGATGCCGTTAGGCGTTGATCACTTCCTATGAAAATATTAAGATATTGAGATGTAGGAAAGGTGTTTTAACCTTAGATGCCGTTAGGCGTTGATCACAATATAGGGAATGGATAGAAAGAACCGACGAAAGAGATGTGTTTTAACCTTAGATGCCGTTAGGCGTTGATCACAATATAGGGAATGGATAGAAAGAACCGACGAAAGAGATGTGTTTTAACCTTAGATGCCGTTAGGCGTTGATCACAAACTACTATAACAGAATATTGTATAAAATAGCAATGTGTTTTAACCTTAGATGCCGTTAGGCGTTGATCACTGCTGTAGTTGAGTATTTTTGTATTTTTGCAACATGTGTTTTAACCTTAGATGCCGTTAGGCGTTGATCACCTGAGTTAGTAGTAATCGCCGATGCTGATTTGAATGTGTTTTAACCTTAGATGCCGTTAGGCGTTGATCACGCGATCGCTATTACTATTTTTCCTGTTGATTGAGGATTGTGTTTTAACCTTAGATGCCGTTAGGCGTTGATCACACACAAAACAAAAATAAAGAAAAGGAGACAGAATCGTGTTTTAACCTTAGATGCCGTTAGGCGTTGATCACAGCAGACATTTTGTTGAGTTTATACTCGTTCCTAATGTGTTTTAACCTTAGATGCCGTTAGGCGTTGATCACAGTACCTGTAGGCTCTAAAACTACAGCACTAGGGGGTGTTTTAACCTTAGATGCCATTAGGCGTTGAGCACACAGCACACAGGAAGAGTATCTCTTTAACTACTCCAAGTTGTAGAACTTGGGGTATTCTTTTTGTGTTTCTGGCTTTTTAATCAGGTGAGGCGATCGCCCTTTTAAAATTAACTAACTATATAATTATATAAAATTCTATTTGTATTAAGTAAATTTAAAATAATTAATTTAGTCTAAAGCGGAAGCTTTTTTTCCGGGTTGATTGTATAAGATTGATTTAACAAACACTTTAAGTGATTGATTATGGTCAATAACACAAAATTGTCGCCCCGTCGTCTGGAAAGGTTCCTCCAAATCGATGAGCTACTGCGCAGCAGGCGTCGTATGACACAACTGCTAATAGCAGAAGAACTAGAAGTAACAGAAAGGACAATTCGAGATGACTTAAATTTCTTGAGAGATAGATTTTCAGCACCTTTAGTTTACAGTAAAAAAGATGGTTGGTATTACACAAATTCTACATGGAGATTGCCGAGTATATCTTTGACTAATGGGGAATTATTTGCCTTAACCTTGGGAGCAAGAATGCTGCAATCATACGCAGGAGCTGCATACGAACCAGAATTAAGGTCAGCGATTGAACGTTTATCGGAAAGATTACCAGAAAAAACTTGGATTGACTTACAACAGTTAGCGGATGAAAGGATAGTTTTTCGTTCAGGAGTAGAAATTAATCTTGACCCAGATATTTGGCAAAAGTTATTAGAAGCTTGTCGTAACTTCAAACAGATTTGGATTTATTATTACACGGCGAGTCGCAACCAATATTCTGAACGAGTGGTTGACCCTTATTTACTGCATATTTATCGCGCTACTAATCCTTATGTGATTGGGTTTTGTCATAAAAGAGAACAAATTCGCTGGTTTCGGGTTGATAGAATTCAACAAATAAAAGTACTAGATGAAGTTTTTGAACCAGATCCTAATTTTGATCCTCAAACCTATCTTGACCAAATTTTTCAAGCCGAAGTAGGAGGAGATCCTGTGCCTGTGGCTATCTGGTTTGATAAACATCATGCTCCTTTTATCCGTGAAAGACGTTGGCACATTACTCAAGAGATTACCGAACATGATGATGGTTCATTAACTTTGTATTTAATGAGTGGAGGACTAAACGAACTAAAGCGGTGGGTATTGGGTTATGGCCAAGGGGCTGTGGTCAAAAAACCAACGGAGTTAGTTAACTTAGTCAAAGCCGAAGTTGAGGGGATGACTCAACATTATCAACTGTCTAGAAATTAAAAAAAGTAACACTATGAATTTTCTTGAGATTCAATTTTCCTTAAGGGGACAAACTTTACCAGCAGATCATGGTTATGCCCTCTACTCTGCTATCAAAAAGCTATGTCAAGAACAAAAACCATCACTATTAGATAATCAAAATTTATCTTCAGATATTTTACTATCTAGTATTCCGGGTATTCCTGATAAAAGTGGTATGATTTATCTTAATAAAATGTCTCGGTTTCGTTTTCGATGTCCGGCGGACCAAGCAACACAATGGTATCGCTTGTTTCAAAATCAGGTTTTAGATATTAGAGGTCATTTAATACGATTAGTTCAACCTCGTTTAACCTTGCCTACAACCAGTAAAGTACTAAAAGCAAGACTAGTTATCTTTCGTTTAGAAAAATGGAATATTCAAGAAGCACCTTTTCAATTTTTAGAATCTTGTCAGAAGGCTTTAGAGAAAATTGATGTTAAGGGTAAAGCTTTTATTGATAGTAATTACCAAGGAGATTTGGCATTAAAAGCTATCAAAATTAGAGATAAAAATGTCTTAGGTTATGGTGTTGTTGTGGAAGACTTAAATGAAGATGATTCTCTCAAACTTCAAGGATTAGGTTTAGGTGGCCGTAGACATTTTGGCTGTGGATGGTTTTATCCTGCTTGGGAGGAAAATGATGCGGCTTAATTCTCAATTAAACCCTAATATTTTACTGGCTAAGTCTTTTAATTCAGGTAATTGGAAAGGTTCTTATGGATTAGTAGGACATACGGCAGATGTGGTTAATGCTATCACCATTTTAGTCGATATTTTAGGCGATCGCCTTATTGAACAGTTTGGTCTTCAATGTAGTTTATCACAATTAAGAGCTACCGCTCGTAAAAGTGCATATCTTCATGATTGGGGAAAAGCTAATCAACATTTTCAAGGGATTGTGAGAAGTAAAATGGAAAAAGCTTTCCCTAAACGCTTTATTCCAGAAAATCCTCAACTTATGCGACATGAAGTGTTTTCAGTTTTACTAGCTTGGGAATTCAAAAAATGGTTAGAACAAGGGGAAGGAGATTTTTTTACTGCATTAGTAGCAGCCGGAGGACATCATCTGAAATTAGGAGGAAGAGGAGGAAAATCTACCGATGAATTGGGGGAAATTCGCCAAAGTGGAGATGATAAATTATATTTTTATGTCATTGATCTAGTGAAGGGAAAACCTCAGTTTAATCGACATTTTCATCAACTTTTAAAATATGGAATCAAAGCTCTAAATTTACCCCAAAAAATCAAATTTTCTCTAGAGTTTAAACAAAAATTATCTGAAGAACATTCTTTGGTTTGGTCTATTAGAGAAATCAAAAATAAGAGACAAACAATAAAAGAGTCTCTCTCTAATGAATGCCAAAGTGACCCAGTTTTTCTCGCTGTTGTTAAAGCTTTATTAATTGCAGGTGATGCCATCGGTTCAGCCATTCCTAATGCTAATGAGTTAATTCAGAAGGAAAAAAGAATATCTATTAAAGAATGGATTACTTCAGAAGTAACAAGAACTCTTGATGAACAGAAACTTCAAAAAGTAATTAATGCTCGACTTGATGGAAATCAACTCAGACCATTTCAAATTGATTTAGGTCAAAGTTCCCCACGAGTTACCCTAGCTAGGGCAGGATGTGGTACAGGAAAAACATTAGGAGCTTATAACTGGGCAAAATCGAAAGCACTGGGTAGAAAACTTATTTTTTGTTATCCAACAACGGGCACTAGTACGGAAGGTTTTTTAGATTACGTTCATAATCAAGTAGATTCAGTTTTGCTTCATTCTCGTGCTGATGTAGATTTAGCAATGGCTACTACGGGAGAGGAAGATGAAGCAGGAGAGGGGATTAATAATGAAGTTGCCCTGAAACTGGAGTCTTTTAAAGCATGGGGAAGAGAAGCGATTGTATGTACGGTAGATACGGTTCTGGGATTGCTTCAATGTAATCGTAGACCCATTTATTGTTTTCCGGCGATCGCCCAAGGGGCTTTTGTCTTTGATGAGGTACACTGTTATGATGATCGCCTATTTGGTGCCTTATTGCGGTTTCTAGAAGTGGTCAAAGCACCCATATTATTAATGTCAGCTTCATTCTTACCTTGGCAACTAGAAGCTATTAAAAAAGCAGTGGGAGAACCTATTGAGATAATTAACGGTCCAGTTGAATTAGAAACAGAACCACGTTATTATTTCCAATATACTGAAACACCAAATTGGCAAAGAGTTGAACAAGAACTTAACAACAGGGGTAAAGTCCTATGGGTTTGTAATCAGGTAAACACAGCAATTTCTGTTTACCAAGAGGCAAAAACCAAAGGAATCAACGCCATAATATATCATAGTCGCTTTCGCTATGAAGATCGGGTACAACATCACCGTGATGTAGTTGATGCCTTTAAACCAGGAAATAATCAACCTATTTTGGCGATCGCCACTCAAGTTGCGGAAATGTCTCTTGATTTATCAGCAACACTATTAGTTTCACAAATCGCAGATCCTGCGGGATTGATTCAGCGTTTAGGAAGATTAAACCGCCGTTATTGTGGTCATGCTTTAGACGCCTTATTTTATCATGATGAAAAGGTTGGCCATCCCTATGCTAAAGAAGAACTTGAAAACGGGTTAAAGCTTATTGAGTCATTCACTGATGAAGTTTCTCAAGCAGATTTAGCTAAATGGTTAGAACAGTCTGACAAGCAGGGTAACCCAGATAAAGAATCAGTTTTATTAGACAAAAGTTGGCAAACCTATACTGCATCTTTACGAAAAGCAGGTTTTAATGTCACAGTATTACTTGAAGAAGATTTGAACACCATTAAATCTATCCCGTCAAAAGAAATTCCTCGTTTTACTATTCCCATTCCAGCAAATCCTAGAGAAATTAAGCAATGGAATAAGTACAAATTTTACCCGATTGCCCCTAGTACTCAATGGGCTTATTCCTCTGAATTAGGGGCTTATAAAATTAAAAACGAGGCCAAAGAATCAGAATGACAGAAATTATTCTATCTATTTTTGACCCTAATACTCTATTACCACACCGTGCCGGAATTGCTGGTTTAGCATTAGCTTTAGATGCCATCAAGCCATCGGATGTTCCCTTTCAGTGGGAAGTTACTGAAGATGAAGTAAAACTTTCTTGGGAGTGTAGCGACAAGGAGGCTGTTTTAAGCTTACTAAGACAGACTTATTGTCTTGTAGATGGTTACTTAGATGTTCCTGCCCTTAATCTTGGTCAACAGGAAAAGTACACTTTTACAGAAGGGGTAATAACCACATTTTTACAACATAACCAACAAAGAAAACTAAACAAGCAATCTATTTCACTTAGTTTTCTTATTGACGAAGGTCAACCAGAAATTTCTCGCAGTTTTCGGCCTGTTGAAGATTGTTACTACACCAAAGATTTAAAAGAAGCTTTCAACTCCAAGGGCATATTTAAAACAAAAATT
Organism: Johannesbaptistia floridana; assembly: GCF_057440575.1. Classification (NCBI taxonomy): domain Bacteria; kingdom Bacillati; phylum Cyanobacteriota; class Cyanophyceae; order Chroococcales; family Cyanothrichaceae; genus Johannesbaptistia; species Johannesbaptistia floridana. The sequence continues at coordinate 8,658 of NZ_JALKVM010000140.1, read as the reverse complement.
CCCCTAAAAGGTCATCATTTACCAGGATTAGTAGAATGTTTTGCCCATGGTACTTATCAAGAATCACCAGAAGGTTTTTTAGCTCTTATTTTTCTTCCAGTAGCTTGTAACTATTATCAACTACCCAACTATCGCTCAGCAGTTGTTATTCCTGAAGTTAAAAATCTCACAGAATGGGTAAAACGTCGTAAGAAAAATGCTGGAAGCAGTTACCGAGATTTTAGCTCTAGTAGTTCGGGAGAATCTGCCCTACGCTTTTTGTTGCAAGACAAACTCATAGAAGATAACCAAAATTTCCGAGTTGATTACTGTGAAGTTTATCAATTAGGCAAACAACAATGGGATGGTAACCAAAATTACTTAAAACAAGCTGTATATCGAGTTAAAACTAATGAAGAAATTTTAGATTTATACGATTCAGCATTCCAGTTTTTTAAATCTCAAGTTCGCACCAATAAGAAGGGAGAAACATATTTAGCCATTTCAAAAGTTTTACCTTGGCTTTGTGACAATCTGATTACTGGTAAACCCTGGTATTTAGGTTTCTACAACTTTTGCAAAAAAAACAAAAATAAAATTTATGAACGACAAGGATTAGTCAAAATGTCTCAATATCTTGATGCTTTAGAACAAACATTATTTGATGCTGTACAAGGTGCTTTTAGTAATTTTTTACGAGAGCAAATCATAAAAGCTCAAAAACAAGGTCGCAAGCTTGATTACCCACAAGTTACCAATAAAGTCATTAACCGTTTACAAAGACCTAGTACTCAACAGGACTTTGCTAAAACGATGGTTGATTTTGTGACTCGTCATCGTAGCAAAGCAACTAGAGGCGTTGGACCAGAAATATATCAATGGCTGCATAAAGATAATAACTGGAGAAAAGCCAGAGATTTAGCTTTGTTAGCTATTGCTAGTTATACAGGAAAAGGAAAAGATGGGAAATCGGAAATTCCAGAAGAAGTTCTAGATGAATCTAATACTGATTTAGATTCTGAAGAAGGATTTGAAATGACTGTTTAGTTAATATTAATCAAAAAAATTCAAGGAGTTATTAATCATGTCTCAACACATCTTTGTCACCGTAGTTACCCCCACTGCTGTTGCCTCTAATAATAGAGGCGAAGGGGATGGCAGTACTCTATCCACCTTGCAAAAAATCACCAGAGGGAATGACCAGTATACTACCGTAAGTGCCGATGCTATTCGCTGGGGATATCGAGAATGTTTACAAAATTCCCAACCAGATAGAGTAAATCGCACCTTTGATGCAGAAACCGATAAATACCATATCAAAGATGAAAAATACAATGCTAAAACTTACATTGATGACGATCTTTTCGGGTTCATGGATGCTAAAAAAGGAGAGGATAATAAAGATGCTACGACTAAGCGGAGAGGGGTATTAGAAGTTAGTCGCGCTATTAGTTTAGATCCTTATTGGGGTGATATTGTTTTTGGTTCTAAAGGAGGGGAAAAAGGAACAACATCTATTCATACTACAGAAGTTCACTGTACAGCTTACCAATATACTTTAGCTCTTACTCCAAGTAGTTTGAAAGACCCCAAACGAGCTGAATTATTATTAGATGCTATTCCTGCTATTAAGCATGTGGGTGGTAATCATGCTCGTTTCTTATACGAATTCCGTCCTCAATCCATTGTTATACGAGTCACAGAAGATCCCAGTCCTTGGATTATGAATTCTTTTGAAAGAGTTGGTGAATCAGTAGGTTGTCCTCGTTTGGTTCGTTTAGTTGAGGTTAAAGATATTCCTGCATCCGAGTTAATTGTAGCGGGAGAAATCGCTGATACTGCCTATGGGGAAAAACTTACAAGCTTAGGAGTTGAAGTAAAACGAGGCATCAAAGAAGCAATTACTTTAGCTAAAGCAATGCTAAATGTCGAGGTAAAAGCCTAATGGAAAATCCCCTATATTTAGAATGTCCTTGTACTAGTTTTCCTCGCAGTTTTGCCAGGGATTACCGAGAAACCTATCTTTATCCCCCTCCTTCTACTATTTATGGTTTTTTACTCTCATTAGTAGGAGAAGAAGATTTAACAACCCATTTAGGCGTTAAATTGGCTATTGGCATTATTGAAAATCTACCGCCCATTTCCCGAATTGTTCGCAAACAAAGGCATCATAAATTCAGTAAAACTCACATGGGAACTTATCCCCCTAGTAAGTTTTCCAAGCCCAATTTTCAAGAAATTCTCACTGATTTAAAAATAGTAGTAAAAGTAAATTCAACCAATGAATCAACTACTATTAAACTTGATGAAAGAGTGGCGATCGCCCTTTCATCACCAGAACAAATTACTCGTTTTGGAGGATTATCCCTAGGAGAATCTTGGTCATTAATTAACGGCATCAGAAACTATAGACCTGATGATGGCAAAATTCAATGGCTAGTTAGAGATAATCGAGGATTAATTGGCTTGCCTATTTGGATTGACCGCACAACAACTAGAGGTATATTCCAGAGGTTTACTTTAAGTAAATCTGATGAATTTGATGAGAATTGTTGGACTGAAATTACAGCACCTGTAACTACTAAAAAATCTAATTCTCGTTCCTCAAAAAAGAAATAATACTCCCAATTGATTGTTCCTATATTAGGAACATAAGAAAATGTATAATTTTCTCAAACTTGCACCTTGAAAACTGAATAAATTTCTTTTGAAGTCGGAAGATTTTTTGCCTGGTCTGTTAATTATATTGGTAGCAAAGCAATATAAATCTAACCAAAATATTAAGATGAAAACTACTGATTTAGAACAGAGAACTAGCATTAACTCAACGGAAGAAACCATGAGAGTTTCTGCCCTTCATGCCTTTGCTTATTGTCCTCGTTTATTCTACCTTGAGGAAGTAGAAGAACTTTATACCCAAGATTCAGCAGTATTTGCTGGACGACGGTTACACGAAGAAATAGATAAACAAGAAGATGAAGAATGGCTGGATCTTTACCTAGAAGACGAAATCTTAGGACTAAGGGGACGGGTTGACGCTTTGCGTACTCGTGATGGTCAAACAATTCCCTATGAACATAAACGGGGTCACTGTCATCGAGATGAGAATAAAAAACCCCAAGCTTGGGACAGTGATAAACTGCAAATTCTAGCTTATTGCTGTTTAATTGAGGCATCCCTAGGAATCAAGGTTCAAGAAGGTAGAATTCGTTATCATGCTGATAATGTCTTAATCCATGTCACAGTTGATGAAGAGGCTCGAAAATGGGTATCCGATACTATCCAACAAGCAAGGGAATTAAGAAAATCTACTTATCGTCCCCCTGTGGTTAGTAATGAGTATTTATGTTCTCGTTGTTCTCTATCTCCTGTTTGTTTACCTGAAGAGGCTAGACTTGCACATAACAAAGAATGGCATCCCGTTCGCTTATTCCCACAAGATGACGAACGAGAAGTAATTCATGTACTTGAACCAGGCACAAAAGTAGGACGTACGGGAGAACAACTCAAGATTAGCCGACGTAATCAAGCTGAACAAAAGGTCTCCATACAACAGGTTAGTCAGGTTGTGCTTCACAGTTTTTCCCAAATCTCCACTCAAGCCCTCCATTTTCTCTCACATAAAAATGTAGGCATTCATTTTGTCTCAGGTGGCGGTCGTTATGTAGGGAGTTTTGATAATCGTTCTGGCATGTTATGACATCCGCTGTCCTAAGCGGTGGCGAAAAGTCTACAAACTTTTACAGGGTTATGGCGATCGCCTACAGTACTCTATTTTTCGTTGTTGGCTTAGTCAAAGAATGCGGGAAAAATTGCGCTGGGAATTGGAAAAAATCCTCACCACTGAAGATGACCTAATTTTAATTCGTCTCTCTCAACAATGTGTTAAGGACTTGCCTAAATATAACCGTCCTAACACTTGGTTATTAGATGATACAGGTTTTCGTGTGATTTAAAAATGCAAGCACCTCTGGTTGTTTGATTGTTTGGAACAAGGAAAATGGCTCTAATTTAGACTATCATTGGGTTTCAGGCATTTATCTAGGCCCAGGAGGTGCTTGCAAAACTCTAGAATGCTTGCCACCAAAGGTTTTGAGTCCACACAATTAAGTTGATTTGGCTAATAATTATTAATTTACTAGCTATTTTACAGAGGTGCTTGTAAAATTGACTAAGGACACAGATAAATTATGGGTTTCAGCCCCTGCTGTGTTTTAACCTTAGATGCCGTTAGGCGTTGATCACAAGCTGGCGTTCAAATGTTTGCGCGTGGTTTTGCTGGTGTTTTAACCTTAGATGCCGTTAGGCGTTGATCACAACGCCCGTAGGCTCAAGAACTATAGCGGTAGGGTTTGTGTTTTAACCTTAGATGCCGTTAGGCGTTGATCACAAGGCAAAGTAGTCCACTTGCTCAAGAGATGCACAGTGTTTTAACCTTAGATGCCGTTAGGCGTTGATCACTGTGGAGAACAGATGAGGTTTTAGAGAGGCGCACTAGTGTTTTAACCTTAGATGCCGTTAGGCGTTGATCACGTTTTATTGTGTATTTAGATAATGAAGACGTATAAGTGTTTTAACCTTAGATGCCGTTAGGCGTTGATCACATCCTTCCGCAAAGAAAAATCTTCTTCAGAAATCCAGTGTTTTAACCTTAGATGCCGTTAGGCGTTGATCACCTGAGAATTTACCTAATTCCCTAGAACTTCTAGATGTGTTTTAACCTTAGATGCCGTTAGGCGTTGATCACTAACAAGTTGCTGAAAATATCAGCTTAAATAGAAAGTGTTTTAACCTTAGATGCCGTTAGGCGTTGATCACATAATTACCTTCTGTATAGATTTCCCGCCTACAATAGTGTTTTAACCTTAGATGCCGTTAGGCGTTGATCACACTCAATTTGGCGATTAATCAAACCAATTAGATAATTGTGTTTTAACCTTAGATGCCGTTAGGCGTTGATCACGAAAATTTATTTACAATAATTGACGAAGAAGGAGGAGTGTTTTAACCTTAGATGCCGTTAGGCGTTGATCACGTGAGGAAACTCAAAAGACCCTAAAAAAGAGGAAGTGTGTTTTAACCTTAGATGCCGTTAGGCGTTGATCACAGAAGTTAGTAAGGACCAAAAAACACAAACAATACTGTGTTTTAACCTTAGATGCCGTTAGGCGTTGATCACGTGTAATTCGTCTAGAATTTAACGTATTCATCGATGTGTTTTAACCTTAGATGCCGTTAGGCGTTGATCACATGTTCCCTTTGGTGATGTTTTGGGCGATCGCACGTGTTTTAACCTTAGATGCCGTTAGGCGTTGATCACAGAAAGTTGCAGCTTCAACCTTGCAAGAAGAGAAGAGTGTTTTAACCTTAGATGCCGTTAGGCGTTGATCACAAATAATCAGCGAGAGCGAAAGCATCAAATTCATCGTTGTGTTTTAACCTTAGATGCCGTTAGGCGTTGATCACATTATCTCAGTCTAGTTAATCGGACTATCCGTAATCTTTACATTAAATAATTTCTGAAAATCGTGTCAGTCCGTCGTTATTTATCCTCAGAAATTCAAGTTCAAGTTCGACAACGAGCCAAATATTTATGGGTCTTCCGTATTTAGTATGCCTCAAAAAGTCAGAAACGAGACGGGGTAAGTAAATTAGCTAAACTGATACTTTCTTTGACTCAATCCTTTACCCCGTCTCCTTTTAAAAGATTAATACAGATTTTTAGCATACCAAACACGATAGAACCAGATTTCGGCGATCGCTGTGTTTTAACCTTAGACTCACATCTTGCACCAGAACTTATGTACTAAATTAACCTCAGAAAAAGTTCATTTCTCTTTCGCCTAAGATCTTACAAAGGTAAACCAATTTTTAAGCGTTGAGCATTAATTCTTTAACTCATTACTTCAAGACTTCAAGACTCCAAAACTCCAAGACGTCAAGACTTCTTACTTATTACTTCAAGACTTCAAGACTTCAAGACTTCAAGATTCATCCACCACAAATAACTTTGGGTAAAGATGCAAGATCTGAGTTAGATACTGTCCTAGCGTTGTCACACACACAGCACACTTATTCCCAGTTAGCGCGATCGCTTCTTTGATTAGTGTATTTTAACCTTAGATCCCGCTAGGGGTTGATCGCAGACCAAATCCGCTTTAACTACAGAAGCGCGGCGGACCTTATCTATAGCCATGAGAATTGCTTCAGGAGTAGCGGGAGAAGCTAGGGAGACACAGTCAACTTCACCAAAGGCAGCTACTGCCTCACGAATAGCTTCACGTACAGAAATGGCTAACATCAGAGGAGGTTCACCTACAGCTTTAGAACCATAAATTACTCCTGGTTGAGGTACATTCTCTAAAAAGTTAACAGTGAAATTCTCTGGGATTTCACTTATAGTAGGTATTTTATAAGTACTAGGGGCACAAGTACGTAACCTACCTTGGTTATCCCAGACTAATTCCTCCATCGTTAACCATCCCATACCCTGGACAAAACCCCCTTCTATTTGACCTCTATCAACTAAAGGATTGAGGGATTCTCCTACATCATGGACAATATCTACTTGTTTTAGCTTAAATGTACCAGTAAAACCATCAACCTCCACTTCACTTACGGCCGCACCAAAAGCATAATAATAAAAAGGGCGACCTTTGCCTGTTTTCTGGTCAAAATGTAAATTAGGGGTACGATAATAACCAGTGGCTGCTAAACTCACTCTGTCTAAATAAGCCTGTTTAATAACTTCATCAAAACTAACCCTCTGTTTGGGATGTCCGGCACAATATATCCAGTTATCTTCAAAAACTAGTTCTTCTGGTGCGTAAAGTTTGAGTAATTTTGTAGCAACTGGTGCTAATCTTTCTTTAATTGTTTCACAGGCATTTTTCACCGCCTGTCCATTTAAATCAGAACCAGATGAAGCCGCCGTTGCTGAGGTGTTGGGCACTTTATCAGTACTTGTGGGCATTAGGCGAAAACGTTCTAAGCTAACACCGAGGGATTTAGCAGCTACTTGTAACATTTTGGTATGTAACCCTTGTCCCATCTCTGTTCCCCCATGATTAAGCTGAATGCTACCGTCGAGATAGATTAAAACTAAAGCACCAGCTTGGTTATATTCTGTTTTAGTAAAAGAAATACCAAATTTAACGGGAGTAATGGCTAAACCTCTCTTCTTATAAGCATTCTGACGATTAAATAGTTGAATCTGGGTTTGTCTTGCGATAAATTCGGCTTTATCTTTTAACTGTCGCCAAATTGCTGGCAAGCGGTTGTTGATAATTTCTTGACCATAATGAGTGGTGTTAGTCTCTCCAACCCCTTGATAAAAGTTACTTTGGCGAATTTGTTCTGGAGGTAACTTGAGATAACGGGCAATGCGATCTATGATCTCTTCTATTACCACCATCCCCTGAGGACCGCCAAATCCCCTAAAGGCTGTATTTGATACTGTATTAGTTTTAGCGACTTTCCCGGTTACTACTAAATTCGGTACATAGTAGGCATTGTCTATATGAAACAAAGCCCTTCCCATGACTGGAGGAGATAAGTCTAAACTCCAGCCGCCATTAGAATATAAATCTACTTTTAAGCCGCTAATTTTTCCTTCTTCTGTAAATCCTACTTGGTAACTTCCCAAAAATCCGTGGCGCTTGCCTGTCATTAACATATCTTCTTTTCGCTTCAAACGTACTCGCACTGGTTGACCTGTTTTTTGGGCGGCTATAGCAGCTACTGCGGCACTAGGATTAGCTTGGGTTTCTTTGCCTCCAAAACCTCCTCCCATCCGTAAACAGGTTACAACTACTTGATTTCGGGGAATTCCTAAGACTTGGGCTATGATTACTTGGGTTTCAGTGGGGTGTTGTGTGGAAGCATAGACTTGATAGTTACCTTCTACATCGGGTATCACCCAACTGGTTTGAGTCTCTAGGTAAAAATGGTCTTGTCCTCCAATTTCTATTTCCCCTTCTAATGTATGTTTACTTTTTTCTAAGGCAACTGTGGGGTTTCCTCTGGTAATTACTTGGGTTTCTCCCTGAAAACTTTCTCTGGCGATCGCCTCTTTTATGCTTAATATCCCTTCTAACTGTTCATATTCTATTTTTACTTTTTTTGCCCCTTCTCTCGCCGCATCTTCTGTTTCTCCTACTACCCATACCACTGCTTGACCATAATAATTAACTTCATCGGTAGGTAGTAAAATCTCATCTTCTACTATTAACCCAGTATCGTTTTTCCCTGGCACATCTTCCGCCGTTATTACTGTAACTACTCCTTCTACTTCTTCTACTAAACTTATGTCTATATTTTTGATTTTAGCGTGGGCATGAGGGGATAAAACTGGGTATATAGATAGCATATCCTGGGGAAGACGCTGATCGTCTGTATAAATCGCTTTTCCTGTTACGTGATTTACCGCGCTTTCATGACTTCTATGTTTATTCATTTTTTCTCTATATTAATCGCTCTATTTTAAACTGTTTTTGTATACTGTATACAGTAGAGTAAAAAAGGCTCAAACAAACTGTATATTAAACTACTTTTTAAGATAAAACAATTTCCTACAAAAAGTCAATAAGGTAAAATTTGACTAAATCTGAGATAAATAATAAAAAGTCAACATCCCACCACGATCATCGGAATACCGATTATAGTGGGGGCTTGCAAAAG
>NZ_JALKVM010000139.1:0-2710 GCF_057440575.1 Johannesbaptistia floridana | reverse complement strand
TATGTCTCAATTATCCCTTTGTCCCTAATTGTCAACCAACTAAAACTTACCCATTCTGGCTATTTAGCTAATCAAATGAGCAAGTTTTAGCAGTAATGAGTAAATATTTTTCAACTGTATTTAGCCCAATTTCCGTCAACTAAATTGGCTTCTTGATTTCTGTTGACTATCTGCACATACAGAGATATTGAACAAAGATGGTAGCCACCAACTCTATATTGATAATGATGGTGGCATTCTAAAACACAATATCCTTGACCTTGGATTTCTATATAATCACCCGGTAAAGGTTTAAATTCTAACTGTATTTCACCTAGAGATTGATTAGATTGACTCAGAATTATTTCGGTTTTTACTGCCTTTGGGCCCATAATTTCCTCAACCACTAGAAGGGAATGTCATCTAGGTCTTCATCATTAGTTGGAGGATAATTAGTTGGAGGATAAGAAATATCCTCATCTACTACTTCTGTGTTTACCGGAGTTGTAGTCAGTATCGTTTCTTTTTGCGGCTTAAATGAATCTATAGAAACTACATTTTCTGGTTGACTACTAGCTGGAGTATCAGTAACAGGTGATCCCCCAAGGCGATGAATTTGAGATATTGTTAGTTCTGCTCTTTTTTCTTTGTATCCTTCAGGATGGTCATAATTTCTCATGGATAAACGCCCTACGGCAATTACTTCATCTCCTTCTGAATAGTTTTCTTTGATTTCTTGCGCCAGATTACCCCAGCCAATCGCTTTGATATTAGCAGGGGATGAATTTTGGCCTAATCCTTCAATTTCCAGACGCATTTCTGTTATTGGTAGTTGGCTTTCTTGGGTATAACGTAATTCTGGATTACTGATAATTTTAGCCATTAGTACACAGCTATTCATTTTTTAACAAACCTCATCTGTGATTTCTTAGAACAATTGTACTATAAATCGGAAGTTTTTTAAATAGTATTTATATAATTTTAAACTGCCGATGGCCAGGATTTAAATAAATTGCTAGGTTTAAAGAAATTTGTGGGAACACTATAAAAAGAAGCAAAAAACAAGTTAAATAAGATATTTACTCATTGAGCTGAGTATAATTAGTGATGGTTAGTATAAATATCCGAACCCCACCAGTTAAGATTAGAAGAAAGAAAACCCCCAAGTATCACCAGATTATTGGCAGCAGGATTGATGCTACTAGTTACCAAGATGCTTGGAATCGCATAGAAAAATGGGTAAGAAAAGAAAGCTGTGCCTATGTGATTGCTGCCAACGTCCATGTGGTAATGATGGGATATTGGCATAAAAGCTATCAAAAAATTATTAATGGTGCGGCTTTAGTTACACCAGATGGAATGCCTCTGGTATGGGGATTAAAATTATTAGGAATTAAAAAACAAAAACGGGTATATGGTCCCGATTTAATGTTAACGGTGTGCGATCGCGCTGCCGCCGAACAAATACCTATTTATCTCTACGGTGGTAGTGAAACTACCCTAAGCAAACTAAGTAAACAACTCAAAGAACAATACCCCAATCTAATTATCGCTGGTACTCATTCTCCACCTTTTCGTGAGCTCACTCCTCAAGAAGAAGAGGCAGATATCAGAAGTATAGAGGCATCAGGAGCTAAAATCGTCTTTGTCGGTTTAGGTTGTCCAAAACAGGAACAATGGATGGCTAGAAACTATCAGAAAATTAGTGCTGTATTCTTGGGAGTAGGAGCTGCGTTTAGTTTTCACAGTCAAGAAGTTAAACAAGCACCTCGCTGGATGATGAGTATGGGATTAGAATGGTTATATCGTTTTAGCCAAGAACCAAGAAGGCTTTGGCAGCGCTATTTGGTGAATAATCCGGCTTTTGTGGTTTTGTTCGGTTTACAATTACTCAAAAAAATCTTGTTTTCCCATAAATAAAGCTAGAAATTTCCTTGACCTTCAGGAGATTGTAAATAGCCTAAAAAAGCTTGAACCTCAGCATTAGCTGGTTGTTTATAGGCATAGAAAAGGGTTCTTGTATAGGGATAACTAGAATCAGTGGGGCTTAACCCGTTGATAGATAAAACTCTAGCCGTGCTTTGATTGGCAACTTGAGAATAGGTAGCATAGCTAATACCATCACTATCCAAAGCTCCTATAATGGGAGTGGTAGCATCTCGCTCCATAGTAGTGATGTTAGAAGTATTACCAAAGTTTTGGCCGTTGAGAGCTGTTTCTTGAAAGAATTGATGAGTGCCACTAATTGGGGGGCGATTAATAACCCTAATTGGACGATTAGGTCCTCCCACTTGAGACCAGTTAGTAATCTCTCCTTGGAAAATTTGTTTAACTTGTTCTGCTGTTAAATTATTTACTGGATTATCAACTTCTACTATCACAGCTACTGAATCTGTAGCCACAGGAATCGCTACTAAACCCTGTTGTTGTTCTTCTGGCGTTAAGGGTCTAGAAATTGCTGCTAAATCAACTTGTCCATTAATCAAATCTTCTATCCCTTTTTGTGTCCCTGAGGCGTTGGCAATTACTTGGGTGCCAGGAAACTTCTCCATAAAAGCTTTTTTGAAAATCTCGTTTATTTGTACCATACTTGTAGAACCGTTGATTCTCACTATAGTTCCTGAAGGTACTGTATTGGGAAGAGGGAAAGTCGCTGTAGCAGTAACAGTAGGGGGTGGAGTTGTTTGTGTGGTTTCTGTAGAAGGCGTAGTTGTACTAGTAGGGGGAGGAG
>NZ_JALKVM010000138.1:0-19631 GCF_057440575.1 Johannesbaptistia floridana | reverse complement strand
CAAGATCTGAGCTTGTCCCGTCCTCACCGAAATGTTAAAAACCTACCCTTGTGAGGGGGGGTTGGGGAGATCATATATATGATCATAATCTTAAATACGGTTGAGAAAGTCAATAAATAGTCCCCAGTCATCACCTTGATTAATACTTTGCCAAATCCTATCAAGGTCGGTTGCCAGTAAGAAAACTTCAGGATTTTTTTGCTGTAAACGTTGAGCAATTGTTTCCATTTCAGCTTGGGAACAATTCCATAGTAGTTGATTATATAGCCCACACCAACGCTTTAAAATAGCCACTTCTTCTGCCGATACTATTGATTTTAAATCTTGCAAAATATGATTAGCACTCTCCCGCCAAGATAGAGAGAATTTGAGTCGAAGTTCCTTAAAAAATTGATGATAACTAACTTTAGTCAGAAACAAAAACTGTAAAGTCAAATCGATTAATTGTTCAGTTTCTAGCCAAGATAAATTATCAAATCCTAACTTCAGAAGCATTTGCTGATAATAATACTGTGTATATAGTTCAGGAAAAGATTCTAACATCGCCTCCATTTCTGAGACACAGATAAAGGAGGCTAGAGGAGGTTGCAACATTTGAAGATTCCAACGGCAGATACTCGGCTGATTGCGATAACTGTAACGACCCTTATAATCAAAATCAGTGGCTATAAAGTAGGGATTATAGGTATCAATAAAAGCACAAGTACCATGATCAAAGCTTTCTCCAGTAATTAACATATTGTCAGTATTAAGTACTCCATGGCAAAAACCAGCCGCCATCCATTGGGCAACTAATTCAGCAACACGTTGTACTAATTCAGCATAAAAACGAATATAGCAGTTTTTTTGTTGCCATAAATGAGGATAATAAAATTGTATGACGTGATTTAAGAGTTTTTCAATCAAATCATAGCGGTCATAGTATGCTAGACGTTCAAAAGTGCCAAATCTTAGATGAGAACGGTTCAAGCGTACCATAATTGACCCGCGAACAGTCTTGCCATCTCTAATAAAAGTTTCTGTTTCAATTAAACTTAAACAACGAGATGTCCTTACTCCTAAAGAATGTAAAGCTTCCCCAGCCAAAACTTCTTTAATACCACCTTGGAGACTTAAGCGACCATCTTTAGAGTAAGAGTGAGGAGTTTGTCCAGATCCTTTTGTGCCAAAATCGTACAACCCATTAGTTAAGTAGACCTGACCAAAAAGGAATCCTCGTCCATCCCCTAAGTAGGGATTGTATTGACCAAACTGATGACCATGATAGCGTAATGCTAAACAAGGAATTGGTCCTTGAAAATGACCACAAAAATCAACAAAATGTTCGTCAGTAACCTGATTTGAATCTAGACCGAGAAGAGGTAATAGTTTATCATTACGAAAACGCAGAGTAAGTTGAGAGAATTTAGCAGGTTGAACTCGATCAAAATAATCATCACCCAAAGATTCTAAAGCGGGTTGGTAGTTAAGAGTAAAAAAAGGATTAGATGTGAATTTTTCTGCTGAGAAAGCCATTTACCACACTATCTATAAGTTTAAAAAGGTAATTTAACTGCTAAAAAGTTTATCTTCTAGTTTCGAGATAAAAAGGTTGGAAAATTTTGCATTAGTGCCTTTTTCCTTGGGTGTAGCCTATACCGTCTACTTTGTTTGTTGGGTTGCGCTTGGCTTAACCCATATCTTCCACCAGAACTTATGTACTAATTTTTTAGGAAAAATGTTCTTTATGGTTAATTCTCTATAATCTTTGTCTCCTAGAGGTTTAACATCAATTCTTTTACTTCAAAACTTCAAAACTCATTACTCATTACTCAACCCCCACCAGTAAATGAGTGATAAAGATGCTTTGGTGTGAGTTAACCCAACCTACTAGTTACCATCTTTTCAGAAAAAAATAAATTAACATATAAATATATAACTGTTTATCTAGGGTTAGATCCCATGAAAATTTTATCAAACACTTTAATTATAAGTTTAACAATATTCACTAACATCTTATTAAATACTAATATTGCCCAGGGAGAACAAGTAGATAAGTATCAAGAAATCAAAGTAAGCGAAAATAGGGAAATAAACTTAGTTCTGACTCCAGAAGCCGAAACTAATCTAGATTTTCTCCAAGGAAATGAATACGAAATTGCTACCGATTTTCCTAAAACTAGCTTAGAAACGCTACCAACTCCAGAAGAGATAGCAAAATATGAAAAACTAGTCGAAGCAGACCGCCTCTACTTAGCTGGTGATATAGATACGGCGGCTAATATGTATCGAGAAATAAAAGTACCCTTCGATTTAGAAACAGAAATAGACCGAGAAAAAATTCCAGAACCTGTTTATGATGTATCCTCTCTTGAACCTGCCGCTAAAGTATACTGGGAAATGTACCAAGAAGGAATGGCAGATGGATTAGAAAGTAAAATTCTTGTTCCCCTTCAGTTACTCGTAGAAAACTATCCAGAATATATTCCTGGACATATTCACTACGCAAAGGCTTTAGAAAATTACGACTTTCCAGAAACTAAACTTGAAGTAATACATTTAGCATACGCTCTTTATCCCCAAGAAGCGGAGATAGTAGCCGCTAAAATCGCCGCAGATAGTGAAGCAGAAAACTGGCTAGAAGCATCTCTCACAGCTCGACGTTTTGTATTATTTAACTCCGAACACCCTCAAACCGAAGAATTTAAAAAACTTGCAGAAGAACATTTTCAAGCCTATCGACGTCAATTGAAATCTCGACTAGCAGCGGGATCTGTAGGTAATATAATTACAGGAGCCCTAGGTTATGCCTTGATTGGCAATATGGGAGCCCCAATTTCAGCTCTAGAAACTACTATGGTTTTACTACAAGGAGAATCGGCAGTGGGCGATCGCCTAGCGTCACAATTGCGCCAACAGTTACCATTAGTAGAAGACCCAGAAATTCAGGCATACATTGATAGGATTGGTGCCAATTTAGCCGCCGTCGCCGGGAGAGATGACTTAGACTATCAATTCTATATCATTGAAGATGATAATCTCAACGCCTTTGCTTTACCTGGAGGCAAAATCTTCATCAATACTGGTGCCATTTTGAAAACCGATTCCGAAGCAGAATTAGCAGGTTTAATCGCTCATGAAATCTCCCATGCCGCCTTATCCCATGGCTTTCAACTAGTCACTCAAGGTAATTTAACCGCTAATGTAGTTCAATTTATTCCTTATGGAGGGACAGCAGGCAACCTCCTAGTATTTAACTATAGTCGAGACATGGAGAGACAAGCGGATATTTACGGCACCAGAATTTTAGCTGCTAGTGGTTATGCCGCCGATGGCTTATATGAATTAATGCAGACTCTAGAAACAGAAAATGATCAACCTGCTCCTCCTGCCTGGCTATCTACTCACCCTAACACTAGTAGAAGAGTGGAATATTTAAAAAATTCAATTATTAACAACGGTTTTAACCGCTATGCTTACCATGGAGTTGCTCAACATCGAGAAATACAAGAGAGAATTCGCGAAATTACCACTGCCGATTCTCCAGAAAAAAGAGAAGATGAATATATCATAACCATCGAAGACGAAAAATAAATAATATGGGTCTAATTATTCTCTATTGGGTTTTAATATTAGTAATGTTATTTGGGGTTGTTGGTGCCTTAGTGCCTGCATTACCTGGAATAGCTTTAATTTTAGGCGCTATTTTAGTTTGGGGAATTGTAACTCAATTCCAAGGAATGGCCGTATCTCTGGTAGTTACCCTGGTTATTTTACTGCTAAGTGTAATTGTAGATTTTGCCGCTAGTTATTGGGGGGTGAAGAAATTCGGCGCTAGTTCCTGGAGTCAATTTGGCTGTATCCTAGGGTTAGTGTTGGGTATGTTAGGTTTATTGCCAGCATTACCCGTTGGTGGACCAATTATTGGTCTTATTTGTGGTGCCATGGTTGGTGCCTTTGTGGGTGAATTTGCCTATCGTCGTAATTTAGATTTACTGCCTCGGTTGAAAACTTCTGCTAAAGTTTGTCTAGGGATTTTAGTTGGGACTTTAGTGGGAAATATTATTCAAGCGCTTTTGGCTTTGATGGCGGTAATTGTTTTTATTTGGACAACTTGGTCAACTTTACCGGATTTAAATACAGTTTCTGTGGATTTTCATTTGCCCAAACTTGAGCAGATTGAACAATTCGTTAAAGATGAGTTTCAGTTGATTACTAAAGTAAATGAAAATTTTAACTTCAAAAAAGTTATGGTTTTAGGGGATGGGGAACACTAGAGATCTGATAATTTTTCAGTATTTATACTTAAAACAAGAGGGCAAATCAGAAATTTTTATAAAAAAGTTTATTTTTGCTACATATTTTTTCTAAAGATTTGTAAACTATTGTTAAAGAAGAACAAACTAAAGTGCAACATCAAAATATGAGTTCAAACACAAGTCAAACACTACTGCTCACAGAGCGCATTTTATTAGTTGGTCATATATTAGCAATGATATTTGGATTAGCAGGATTGCTGATAGTGGTGCCAAATCCCCAATTGATCGCTAACTTACCAGAAATTGGCATGACAGTTTTTACTTGGTCTATGGCCGGAGGTGGAGTCGTATACATGATATTAGGGATAGCAGCAGTAGCTGTATATGCTTATAGAAATGTAGGGTTATGGCACTGGTTAACATTCATGTTACCAGCACTAGCTATTTCATTAAGTAGCGAACTATTAGGCACTAGCACAGGATTTCCCTTTGGAGAGTATCGCTATCTAAGTGGATTGGGCTATAAAATTGCCGGATTAGTTCCTTTTACAATTCCCTTATCTTGGTTTTATCTAGGTTTCAGCGCTTATGTAATTGCACGTGCGGGCTTAGCTAACCAATCATTACCTAATTGGGTAAAAAACCTAACGGCGATCGCCATTGGTTCAGTATTACTAACATCCTGGGATTTCGTACTAGACCCAGCGATGAGCCAAACTACAATGCCCTTCTGGCTTTGGGAAAAACCAGGAGCATTCTTTGGTATGCCCTATCAAAACTTTGCTGGATGGTTTGGCACAGGTGCAGTCTTTATGGGAGTAGCCACTCTATTCTGGCAACTTAAGCCGATAAACCACAAAATCAATTTAGAAATCCCTCTAATTGTTTACTTAACTAACTTCGCTTTTGCTATGATTATGAGCGTCGCAGAAGGAATTTATCCCCCTGTAGGACTAGGAATTATCCTGGGCGTAATTCCTATTTGTTTTCTCTATCGACAAGGAAAACAAAATCAACAGGTCTCTTCTGGACTAAACTATGGGATTATAAAAGATAACAAAGTAAGCGTACCCATAGCGTCCGTCAAATAAATAAGTAAATAAAACTGCTTCATGGAATTTTTAACTCAAACCCCGGTAGGTATAATCTCTCTGATTTTATTACTTTCTCAAGGTAGTGCCACTCTAATTTTGCTATCGCGCCTTTTGCCTGCGGCTTGGCGTCAGCCGCCTTTAGAGCCAAAATCCCCTATTCCTGAGCAATTAGGTAAAGTGAGTGTAATTATACCTACCCTCAATGAAGCAGCTAGAATCGAACCATGTTTAGTGGGCTTGAGTCAACAAAGTTACGAAGTAAGAGAAATTATTGTTGTTGATAGCTACTCCCAAGACGGCACACCAGATAAGGTAAAAGCTTATCAAAGTCTCGATCCTCGTTTTCGTATCATCAACGATGATCCTTTACCATTAGGCTGGGTTGGCCGACCTTGGGCACTACATAATGGATTTTTAAATAGTTCACCAGAAAGCCAGTGGATTTTAGGTATTGATGCTGATACCCAACCACAGCCAGGATTAATAGCTAGTCTGATTGCCGAGGCTGAGACTGAGGGTTATGATTTAATATCTCTATCTCCTCAGTTTATACTTAAGTACCCCGGAGAATGGTGGCTACAACCTGCATTGTTAGTTAGTTTAATATATCGTACTTTCAGTCCTGGTAGTAGTATCTTATTACCCGAAAGAATTATGGCTAATGGTCAATGTTTTTTCTGTCGTCGCAGTGTACTTAGTGCTGTAGATGGCTACCAAAGCGCTGCTAGTTCTTTCTGTGATGATGTGACTCTCGCTCGCTACATAGCTAGTTGTGGTTACAAAGTTGCCTTCTTGGACGGAGCAAAATTAATTAAAGTAAGAATGTATGAAGGTTTAAAAGAGACTTGGCAGGAGTGGGGAAGATCCCTAGATCTCAAAGACGCTACCTCAATTTCTGCTCTCTGGTTTGATATTTGGTTACTCTTCAATGTTCAAGCTTTACCAATGCCAGCTCTTTTGATTTTACTGTTTTTCCGCAGTCAAGGTTTGCTTTTTCCCACTCTGGTTGGGGCGATATCCCTAAATCTTTTTTTATTATTTTTACGCCTAATTTTAACTATAGCTACTCGCTCATCCTATAGTAATTTCCCTAAATCTGCCCCGGCTTCTTGGTTATTCTGGTTATCCCCCCTAGCTGATTCTTTTGCCTGGCTACGTATCCTTATTTCCGCCCAGCAAAAGCCTAAACAGTGGCGCGGCAGAACTTATGGTTAAAATCTTACCTGCTAAGATATGATTAACTGAGCTTGTTTATTAAAAAATTGTTTTTCCATACTTTTTAATAGTAAAGTAACTGTAATTAAATTACTCAAGACAATCATAAATAAAATTAATAGTTGATAAGAAGCAGCATTGAGAGGATTACTCCCAGCTAAGACTTGCCCGGTAAACATACCGGGTAAACTTACTATGCCTACAATCATCATTTGATTGAGAATAGGAATTAAACTAGCGTTAATAGCTTCACGACGATAGGAGGAGATCGCTATTTCAGGAGTCGCACCTAGACATAAATGAGTTTCTATCGCTAAATAATTACGACTAACTAAACTCACAAGTCTTTCTCCTGCTAGGGAAGCGCTATTCATCCCATTGCCCAAAATCATCCCCGCTAAAGGAATTAAATATTGTGGATCATACCAAGGCGCAGGTTGAATAATCAAAATTATTGTATAAGAAATTGTTAAACCACTTCCGGCAAGTAAAGATATCCAAACCATGGGGAGAAAGTTCTTTATCTTCTTACTGATCCGGTTACGAGCAACAATTGCAGCAATCGTTAACATAAATGCAAGTAACAATACCACAATAGACCAATTTTCTAAAACAAAAATTAAAGTCACAAAATAGCCAACAACCATCAGTTGTAAGAGCGATCTCCCTGTGGCGATAATTAGTTTAAACTCTAAACCTAATTTTTGCCATCTTACTAAAATCAAAGATAAGCCAATGATCCCCAGGGCCCACCCTAAATCTAGAAACTCTAACTCAATTAAATCATTCATCAATCTAAGTAGTTAGGACCACTATAAACTATAGTAGTTTGTCCTAACTTTACTAGTAAAATAATTATTTTTTCTGATAACGTTTACGATTCTTAGCGATGAATGCTACTAAGCCGATGGAACCAATTATTGTAGATGGTTCAGGAACAACAGTATATTCAATGTCTCCAAAACCTGATTCTGTACCAGTATCGTAGCTAAAAACAGCTTCGCCTATGTCAATTTGCCCTGAAGTAAAATTTGGTGCAGGAGGTAATGCTATAGAATAATCAATTCCCAAAAATTCGTTATTATTACTATCGTCGAAGGCAGCTACAGCTAGAGGATCATCAGTCAAATCATAATCTGTTCCTTCAAAGCTAAAGTCAAAGAAAGTTAGGGGCGCAGTAGCAGGGTTGCTGCCGCTTATAGTAGCATCGTCAAAACGAACGCGACCACTATATGTGTTACCAGTCAGAGGACCGCTAGTAATATCAATATCAAACCTATAAGCAATTATTGCAGCTTCTGCCTTTTTAGGAATTCCTAAGGTCATTCCTAAAACCAGACCAGAAGCTAGTAGAGCAAGTTTTTTTAAAGATAATGTCATCATTTAACCTCAATTTATGGAAAGATAGAACGAGAGATGAGTAAGGAGTAAACATTACCCATACTATAAAATAAAATCTGAGTAAACAGCAAACAGTATTTATAATACTATAAAATAAAATTTAATCAAGGCGCAAATGATACCTATATTCATAAATACCAGCAAATTTAATTTTAGTTTTTTAAAGAAACTTTAAAATTCCAAACATACTTAAGTATGGTTTTTCCCCAGAGATTTTTCTGCTAAGTTTTATTCACTTTATTGGCTAATTTTGTCTAAAAACTAGTTGAGATATTCCCCAGAAAATTAAATTACCATCTACCTTTAGCCAAGCACTAATCTCAGGTTGTGATTGTACCAAATATTCCTTAAGCAAGTGGCGATCTCCTCCAGTAATAATTACTGGTGTCTCAGGAAATTCTAACCACCATTGGGCTAAAAATTGACTTATTCCGGCGGTAATAGTGTAAATAATGCCACTTTTGATAGCTTCTGAAGTATTTTTACCCCAGCGTTTAGGTAATTCTCTGGTTAAAGTGATTTGAGGCAAGTTAGCTGTGTTCATTGCTAAAGATTTTAACTGTAAGCCGATACCAGGTAAAATTGCCCCACCAATTAATTCTGGGTTTTGATTCACCCCCGTTAAAGTCAATGCTGTACCACAATCAATTACCATGCAAGGACAAGAATAAGTGGCGATCGCCCCTATTACTGCCAAGGCGCGATCTATTCCCAAAGTTGGATATTTCCCCCCTAAAGATATATCTTCTAGCTGAATAATATGTTGATGGGGATAATTTAGAGATTTAATCTTTTCTGGCACTACTGAAGCTATATATATAGGTAAATTCTGCCAATCATCCTCAAGATTTAAAGTTTGATTATGCCAAGTGTGATGTAAATCTCTACCTTGAAAATAAGCCCAATGGTGGCGAGAGTTGCCAATCATCAACGCCAACCAGTCATTTTCACCTATTGTTATTTGTTTGGTATTCACAATCTACTGGTGAGATAAGGGCTAAAAAATGGATTTGGTATCATATCATTGGCTTTTCGCCTTTCGTTTAAATCTGAACAATACAATTAACTATCTATCTCTAAAACTTCTAAAACAGCCTTCGGGGTAAGTTTATCTTTAAACCAGATTATTTTAGCTGACACATTATCCACATTAACCCCAGCTTTAGTTAAGTTTAAACGTTCTGATATAGCTAAAATCAAATTATTTTTTTCAGCCTTAGCTACCTGATAAAACTTTTTTTGTAAATACTCTGGTCGCCAATAACCCACAATTTCTAGTAAAAACTCTCTCCCATCAGGATGTACTAGACGAAAATCGGGAATCATCACACTACCTGGTATAGGAATCAAATCAACTTCTCTTTCTAAACGCCATGGGGTTTTAGTTTTAAACCAGCGCTGAGCAAAAGAGGATTCGAGCATACTATCATAAGTCTTACTAGGAGGATAATGACTGACTAACCCACAACGGTCATCTAAGGTAAAACGCCCGGTTTTAGGTTGATTGTTGTAGTAGTCGCGAGTTTGGAGAGTGGCAATTAAACTCCAGCGACTAACATGGAGTAATGCCGGAACTAATTTAGCTAGGGATAAACCGTAACGAGTACTAGGTTTAAAGAGACTAGTAGGTCCATCTATGGTAATAGTAAAACCGGTATCGGCATCTCCTTCGATATAAGACATGAGTTGAAATAGTTTGAGATAGCGAAATAGAAGTTTATATTCTCCAGGATCATTACGATGGGCATTAATAATAATTTCTACAGCGCGGTAAAAAATGCCCTGGACTTGAGAAAGATTGTAACGATGAATGAGAGTCGTAGAGTCTGGAGTTTCAAACTGAGCTAAAATACGGTTTTCTTGAATATCTGCATAAAGCCCTTTACTGATTTCATCTGGTAACACATCGCGTTTTAGTTCCTTAGTTAAATCAGTGGCGATCTCCTCTAAACAAGTACTGCGATTACCAGGAATAGTCCTACAACGCGCTGCATAACTAAACACTCTTTTGCGCAGCATTTGCGGTTCTAGAGGGCTAACAATCTCAAAAGTAGCAAAATGATTAAATAATAAATGAACTAGTCCGCGTCTGACTCGATAATCTGGGTTATCTCCTTCTAACTCCTGTAGCTTTGCCTTAAGTTCTCCGTAGGTACTGCCTACAGACTCTTCAAAGCAGTTAATATGTTCTGCCGCTAAATTTAGATTACTATGATTCAAGGAGAGAGATTTGGGAATAATCGTTTCTCCATTATGACGATAAATTAATAAATCACTGGGAAGCAAGGTAAGATAAACCTGAGTTTACTATGATTGTTGCTATTATAGAGAAAGAGTAACCTAAATGTGGAAAAAAATCTAACACTTGCATAGAGGTGAATACCTGTAGTGTTAGCTCCACTAGGAACAACGAAGCTATTCAACCAATGACTAGGTTGGGTTAAGTTTAGTTGAAAGGTTCGGTAAAGTGTAAAAGAAAAAATTAATAACAAGAAAGATTAATTATTTTTAAAGGCAGCATCAATGAACAAAAAAACTTGGTTAAAATTCAGCTCAAATAAAAAACAAACTAATAGCAAAAGCAAAAAATTGAGATGGTTAGCAGTTTGGGGCGGTGTAATTATGCAATCAATACTACTACTTCCAGCTAAAGCATCTGATGAAAGTCTTAGTTATGGCCAGTTAATCCAGAAGATCAGAAATAACCAAGTTAGTGAAGTTATTTTAAACCCTACTAATAATACTGCTGAAGTAACTCTTAATGATTCACAAGAGTCTCAAACAGTTAGTGTATTTGAAAAAAATAACAGTGAATTAATTAATTTGATTAACCAAAATCAAGTAGACTTCGAGGTAAAGCCTTCAGCGGATAATCTACAAATAGTCAATATTTTAGGGCAGATACTGCTGTTAAGCTTGTTAATTGGTGGTTTAGCCTTGATTATTCGTCGCTCCGCTCAAGCATCAGGACAGGCGATGAGTTTTGGAAAATCTCGGGCACGTTTCCACATGGAAGCAAAAACAGGAGTAAAGTTTGAAGATGTAGCGGGAATCGAAGAAGCAAAAGAAGAATTACAGGAAATTATTACTTTTCTTAAAAAACCAGAAAAATTTACGGCAGTAGGCGCAAAAATCCCCCGAGGTATGCTACTAGTGGGACCACCAGGGACAGGAAAAACCCTGATGGCTAAAGCGATCGCCGGAGAAGCGGGAGTTCCTTTTTTTAGTATTTCTGGCTCAGAGTTTGTAGAGATGTTTGTAGGAGTAGGAGCTTCAAGGGTACGAGATTTATTCAAAAAAGCCAAAGAAAATGCACCATGTTTAATATTTATAGACGAAATTGACGCAGTTGGCCGCCGTAGAGGTGTAGGGATAGGCGGTGGTAACGACGAAAGAGAACAAACCTTGAATCAATTACTGACAGAAATGGACGGATTTGAGGGAAATAGTGGAATAATTATTATAGCCGCCACCAACCGCCCAGATGTATTAGACCAAGCTTTGCTACGTCCAGGACGTTTTGACCGCAGAGTATTAGTAGATTATCCAGATTATCGAGGACGTGTCGATATTCTAGAAGTACATTCTCGGAACAAGAAATTAGCAGAAGAAGTGTCAATAGAGGCGATCGCACGTCGCACCCCAGGTTTTACGGGAGCTGATTTAGCCAATCTTCTTAATGAAGCTGCTATTTATACTGCCCGCCGCCGTAAATCGGAAATTACTATGATAGAAATTAATGATGCTATAGACCGTGTGGTAGCGGGTATGGAGGGAACATCTTTAGTAAATACTAAAACTAAGCGTTTAATTGCCTATCATGAATTAGGTCATGCAATCGTCGCTACCCTCACTCCCGGACATTATCCTGTAGAAAAAGTAACACTGATTCCCCGGGGGCGCAACAAGGGTTTAACTTGGTTTACTCCTGATGAAGAATTAGGCTTAGAATCTCGGGCCCAAATTTTAGCAAGAATTACCTCTATTTTAGGAGGCAGAGCCGCTGAAGATGTAGTTTTTGGCGATGCAGAAGTTACTTCCTATGCCGCCGACGACTACGCTGATGATATCAAAGATGTAACTTCGATTGTGCGTAAAATGGTTACTAAATTTGGTATGTCTGATTTAGGTCCCATTGTGCTACAAGACAATCCCAACTCTAGACAACCAGGAGAATCAGACGCTTCGGAGTGTTCAGAATATATCATTGCTAGTATTGATATTCAAATCCGTACTATCATCAAACGCTGTTATCAAGAAGCAAAAAGAATTATTCAGGAAAATCGCAGTTTGATTGACTACTTAGTAGACGTATTGATTGAAGAAGAAACTATCGAGGGTGAAACTTTTCGTCGATTAGTTGAAAAGTATAAGCAAAAACAACCTAAAACCTTAACTTTATCTAGTTAGTTTTAGCAATAATATAGCATTTTTCGGACTCATGAGGTTGTACCTAACTCTCGGAGCCTCTCTTGCCTCCTGCCTTAAAAGGATAACCTTTCTCACCAGTATGAGAATTGCTATATCCTTTTCTCAGGAGGGATTTCTAGAAAAAAAGCTAATGCTAAACTAAAAAAGGATAAAATTTGATATTTTCCTTTGGAGGACAAGATTTTGTTAGACGAACAGGCGAAAAAAACCATGCTACGTAAGATTCCCCATGGTTTATACGTTTGCGGTGTAAAAGAGGGAGATGAACTCAATGGGTTTACAGTATCTTGGCTGATGCAAGCCTCTTTTGTTCCCCCTCTAGTAGTTAATTGTGTAAAAAATGATTCTAGTTCTCATACTATGATTAAAAATACTAAAGTATTTGCCATCAGTTTTTTAGATAGTGAACAAAAGAATCTCGCCGCTGGGTTTTTCAAACCGAAACGGCGTGTAGGTAACAAGTTTGAAGATGTGGAATTTTATGAGGGAGAGGCTACTGGTTGTCCAATTATCTCCGAATCTATGGGTTATATCGAATGTAAGGTAGTGGATGCCGTAGAAAAAGGCGATCACACTATCTTTGTGGGAGAAGTTATTGCTTCTGGTGTACATCGTGATGCTCCACAATTACTCTTAGAAAGTACTGGCTGGCAATACGGCGGTTAGTAGCTAAGAAAAGTTGACAAAAAGTATAACTTGTGCATTAGTACTTTTTAAGATTTTCTCTCTTGAAAATCTGTCATAAAAAAAACCTGACACCTAACACCTATCCTCACTTTAACGCTTGATGTCACCCCGTCAGCTAAAAACCTCTCCCTAGTCCCTTACTCCCATATACCCTTGCTAGACAAGGGTTTAAGGAGTTTCTTAGCCGGGATCAAGTTAGTAGGGAGCACGACCATACAGCCATGTATAGTACTTGAGGCGATCGCCAAGGTCTGGAGTTAAATCCTCAGCACGAAAACGCCACGCCCAATTATCTTTGACGGTACTAGGTGTATTCATTCTCGCCCAACTGCTAAGACCAAAAATATCCTGTAAAGGGAAAATCGCTGTGTTAGCTACAGAACTTAGTGCCAGTCTGATTAAACTCCAATGAATACCCTCAGGCACAATACAACCTAAGTAATCACTAACTCGTGCTTTTTCTTCGGGCGATCGCTCCTCAAACCACCCTACTGTAGTGTTATTATCGTGAGTTCCCGTATAGACTATAGAGTTACGGTTATGGTAATTATAGGGTAAAAATGGATTAGCCCGGTCAGAATCAAAGGCAAAGTGCAAAACTTTCATACCTGGGAAGTTAAATTTATCCCTTAATGCCTCCACTTCTGGGGTGATTACCCCTAAATCTTCTGCTACTACCGGAAGTTCCCCTAACTCTTTTCCTAATACTTCAAAGAAATCTTCTCCTGGAGTTTTCAACCATTTACCCTTAATTGCGGTTTTTTCTCCAGGTTTTACCCCCCAAAAAGCTTCAAAAGCCCGGAAATGGTCGATACGAATTACATCTACGTACTCTAACATTCCTTTAATGCGCTGTACCCACCATTTATAGTTATTCTTCTT
The DNA here is from genome assembly GCF_057440575.1 of Johannesbaptistia floridana. Classification (NCBI taxonomy): domain Bacteria; kingdom Bacillati; phylum Cyanobacteriota; class Cyanophyceae; order Chroococcales; family Cyanothrichaceae; genus Johannesbaptistia; species Johannesbaptistia floridana. The sequence continues at coordinate 5,683 of NZ_JALKVM010000138.1, read as the reverse complement.
AAGACGTTTCCACAAATATACAGGATTACCCCATAGTTGACCTGAGGCACTAAAATAGTCTGGAGGTACACCTGCCATGGTAGATGGTTCAAAAGTTTTTTGGTCTAAACAGAAAATCTCAGGATGTGACCAGACTTCTGCACTGTCATGGGCTACATAAATAGGTAAATCCCCGAGGATAGTTATGCCACGACTGTTTGCATATTCTTTAACATATTTCCACTGGCGGAAAAAGATAAATTGTAAAAATTTATGGTGAAAGACTGTATCTGCTAGGCGTTTTTTGCATAAGTTAAGGGCCTCAGGTTCTCGACTAGCGATCTCTTTATCCCATTTATGCCAACTGGCGCCTCCTTGGTCTTCTTTTATGGCCATAAACAGACTATAATCTTCTAACCAGTAACTGTGAAGGGCGCAAAACTCTTCAAATGCCTGTTTATCTTCATCGGAACCGTGGTGTTGAAATTTTTCACTAGCTTTCCTCAAAAGAGGTGCTTTTGTTGTAAATACTAAATCATAATCTACACTTTCTTCCGGGAATTCTGGCAAATTTTGCAGATCTTGCCATTCTAATAGACCTTTTTCGTTTAGTTTTTCTAGGCTAATTAACCAATGGTTCCCAGCAAAAGCTGAATAACATAAGTATGGTGAATGTCCATAGCCAGTCGGTCCTAGGGGTAGAACTTGCCAAACTTGCTGAAAGTTATCCGCTAAGAAATTAATAAAGTTATATGCTTCTTCTCCTAAATCTCCAATACCAAAGGGACCTGGTAAGGAGGTTGGATGTAATATAATTCCGCTTGTTCTCTTCTGTAACATACTCTTCAATTTAACTAACCTATATTTTAACTCTCTCCTCACCAATTTAATTATCTACCGAAAGCTTAAATTTTGCTTTGATTAACACCTGAATACTCATTCAGATGTTATAGTAAAAATATAAATCTGAATGGTTGTTCAGATGTTGTTCAGTTTATTAAGTATAAAGGAAAAATTATGACTACTGGAACCGTTAATCAAATGAAATGCGCTTGTCCATCTTGTTTATGTATTGTTAATATCAGCGATGCTATTAACAATGAGGGTAAATACTATTGTTCTCAAGCTTGTGCTGAAGGACATCCTAATGGCGCCGGATGCTCTCATAATGGTTGTGAATGCGCCCCAGCCGTTTAAACCTGAAGGGGCTAAAAACTTTCTTTGAAGTGAAGGCATGTGTCAGGTGTCCGGTCATTCGTTTCCCGAATTTTAAATCCAGGAAACCAATGACCCCTAAATGTTAACTGTGGGTTGCACCTCTTTCTAGTTGTTCTAAAACTCGATCAATGGTGAAACTAGCTGCTTCTTGTCTTGGTGGATATTCTTTGAAAGTCTCCAGAAAATCTCCTACATATTTTTGAGCTGGAACAAGTAAAAATGCGTGATCTATGAACCAATCCCAATAGGTATTAGAGGTAATACTCGCCTTTTCATAGGGATCTGTGCGCAAATTATACAGCCAGGGTATACGAGTAGTCACAAAAGGCTCTGTCCAAATATCTAAAGTTCCTGGTGTTCGCTGCTGCGCAAAGTGTAATTTCCAATTATCATAACGTAATGCTAAGAGATCTCCATCATCAGAGAAATAGAAGATTTCTTGACGAGGACTCTTTTCTTCTTCCCCTGTTAAATAGGGTAGGATATTGTATCCATCTAGGTGAACTTTAAATTTCTTTCTGTCTGCTTTATAGCCGTTGAGTAGTTTATCTTTTATTTCTGTTTCTCCCGCTGCCGCTACTAAAGTTGGCATCCAATCTAAATGGGAGACAATTTCATTAGAAACTGAACCCGGCTCAACATAACCTGGCCAACGTACAAAGGCTGGTACACGAAATGCTCCTTCCCAACCAGTATCTTTCTCACTACGGAAGGGTGTCATCGCTGCATCCGGCCAACTATTCATGTGAGGACCATTATCAGTACTATAAATTACTATAGTGTTATCAGCAATACCCGCTTCATCAATAGCATCTAAAACTTGACCCACATTCTGGTCATGATCGATCATCGTATCGTGGTAATAAGACTGCCAACGTCCCGCTTGACCTAAACTTTCTGGCTTGGTATGGGTGCGGAAGTGCATGTGAGTGAAGTTAGTCCAGAGGAAAAATGGTTCGCCTGTGTTTGCTTGTTGTTTGATGTAGTTCGCTGAGCGCTCTGCGATATCATCATCAATGGTTTCCATCCTTTTACTGGTTAGAGGACCAGTATCTTCGATTCTGCCATCTGCATAACTATGGATTACTCCACGGGGTCCATACTTTTCTCTAAAATTAGGAAAATCTTGGGGATTAGGGTAATCAGGTAGTTCTGGTTCTTCTTCAGCATTTAAATGGTAAAGATTTCCATAAAATTCATCAAAACCATGATTAGTTGGTAAAAATTCATCTTTATCTCCTAAATGATTTTTACCAAATTGCGCTGTGGCATATCCTAGGGATTTTAAAATCTCCGCAATTGTAGGATCTTCTGCCCTCAAACCTATATCCGCACCAGGTAAACCTACTTTACTTAGTCCTGTACGAAATACAGTTTGACCTGTAATAAAGGCTGAACGCCCGGCTGTACAGCTTTGTTCTCCATAGTAATCTGTAAACATCATTCCTTCTGATGCTAGACGGTCTATGTTGGGAGTTTGAAAACCCATTAGCCCTCTAGTATAGGCGCTAATATCACTTTGTCCAATATCATCCCCCCAAATAACCACAATATTCGGTTTTTTGGGATTAACTTGAGCGTAGGCAATGTTTATTGGATTTAAAAAACTGCTAAAACTTAGAGCAGTTACAATCATCAAAACTATCACACTTTTAGTAATCTTTCTTACTAAAGATTTTGAGCATATATACTTAGAAGGTATCATCTGGCTTAATTTTCCAATTTGATTTTAGTTTTTAATTACTCGAAGTTTAAAAACTTTTTTGAGTCTACCAGATAAATGTCACTTTTTTTTCATCTCAAAGAATGTTTACTTTTATTTCAAACACAATAATTAATTTAAATAATATGCTTCAATGTTAGTTCTATAACTATCAAATCTCTATTGGTTAAGTTATATTATTTTATGTTAAAAATATTATACTATTCTAAATTTTTAATAAATCATAAAAATGGTAAACAATAATCAAAGAATTTATAGCGATCGCTCTATTGTTAACTATTATCTCCAATTAAACAATCTTCAATCTGCCGAAGTAACTATTCTTAATTACTTACAAGATAAGCTAAAGTCTATGAAAATGCTAGACTTAGGTATAGGAGGGGGTCGCACTACTCAATATTTTGCTCCTTTGGTGGCAGAATATGTTGGTCTAGATTATTCTCCAAAAATGATCGAAGCTTGTCAGGGAAGATTTGCTAACTTGACTGGGAATATAACCCTAGAAGTAGGAGATGTTAGAGATTTAAGTCGATATAGTGATAGTTACTTTGATTTTATTTTATTTAGCTTCAATGGTCTTGATTATATATCTCATTCAGACCGTATTCAAGCTTTACAGGAAATTCACAGAGTTGGTAAACCAAACGGGTTTTTCTGCTTTTCTACTCATAATCTTCAAGGCATAGAATCTCAATTTGATTGGCAGCAACAACTAAGTTTTAACCCTTTTGCTCTCTACGTAAATTTAGTTATGTATCTGATTCTAAGATTAGTAAATCTTTCTTGGAGTAGAAAAAAACTCTCTCAATCTAATTACGCCATTATTAGAGATGAGCCTCATAATTTTCGATTAGCTAATTACTATGTTAGACCCTTAACCCAGTTAGAACAGTTAGAGCCATATTTTTACAATACTAAAATCTTAACTTGGCATTCTGGACAAGAAATTACAACTCACTCAGAGTTGCTTGATAATAGAGATATGTGGCTTTACTACCTAACAATTAACAAAGGTTAATTTTATAGTAGATATAGATTTGGCTAAGATTGGCGATCGCCACCTAATCCCTGAACTAAGATTGGCGATCGCCTAATAGCTATTTAAATGCTTAAACCAAGTTTTAATCCTAGTAAAGCATGAATAAATAGTAATCCCATGGTTAAGCTACCTATATAGGCATGAGCAGTTCTTAGTCCAGGATTTTCTCCTTTAAAACCAAATAAAGATATACTGCCATTTATTCCTAATAGTATCAAAACTGTAGAACCTACCCAAAAGTGTGGACTTTGGAAGATTGGTTGGTTTTGCATAACTAATGATAGTATTCCTCCGGTGTAGCCTCCAGCGATAAATACAGATAACCATGGTGCTAGTTTGCGATGGGCACTACGATTTTTTAAAGCTACCTCTTTGTTATTCTCCATCATTAGTCTGCCTCGCCATCCCGAAATAGCCACAAAAGTTCCCATTACAAAAATCACAATGGCCATCATTACTGGATGTCCCCAATGTACAATCGGTTCGGGTGTGCCTAAACTACTAAACCAATTGGCGATGGGTTCTAGATATGTTCTAATTTGTTCACTAAAACTTAACATAGATTTTAACCTATCTTTACAAAAAGTAACTTTCAGATTAGATTTTCTAAATTATATAGCAATTACCTCCTCAATTAAGCCTGAAAAATTGGGTATGGGAGAATGGGCAACCTGAGGAGGTGTCATGTTTGTTGGTTTTTTCAACTTACCTTAACTAGAAGTTAATAGTTCTGGTTGGGGATTATCTTGTTGTTGAAGATATACTTGAGCAACTTGTCGAGCTAAATTACGAATTCTGCCTATGTAACGGGTTCTTTCTGCTACGGCAATTACTCCTCTAGCATCAAGTAAGTTAAAAGCATGAGAACATTTGAGTACATAGTCAAGTGCTGGCATGACTAAAGCTTTTTCAGCTAACTGTTGAGCTTCTTCTTCATAAAGGCTAAATAGATTAAATAGTAAATCGGGATTAGAGGCTTCAAAGTTATAGGTACACTGTTCAATCTCTCCCTGTAAGAAGATATCACCATATTTAACTTGGTCATTCCAAGCGATTTGATTAATTGAGTCTACATTTTGGAGATACATGGCTAAGCGTTCTAATCCATAGGTTATTTCTATAGATACTGGACGACAGTCAATACCACCACATTGTTGAAAATATGTAAATTGAGTAATTTCCATGCCATCTAGCCAGACTTCCCAGCCTACTCCCCAAGCACCGAGGGTGGGTGATTCCCAATTATCTTCTACGAAACGAATATCGTGATTTTCTGGATTAACTCCTAAAACTCTTAAAGAGTCTAGATAAATTTCTTGAATATTATCGGGAGATGGTTTAATCAGAACTTGATATTGGTAGTAGTGTTGAAAACGATTAGGATTTTCTCCATAGCGACCATCTGTGGGACGACGGCAAGGTTCAATATAAGCCACTGACCAGGGACTAGGACCAATTGCTCTTAAGAAAGTATGAGGACTCATGGTACCCGCTCCTTTTTCGGTATCGTAGGGTTGAGCAATTAAGCAACCGCGATCGCTCCAAAACTTATGTAACTCTAGGATGATATTTTGAAAATTTTTAGACATTTTTAGAAAAAATTTAATTCTTTAAACACTATACCAGATAAGGCTTTCAATTGTCTTGTTACCAAGTAAATAAAAAAAATTTTCCCAAAAGGGTTGACATTCTCTGGGAAAGGAGATACATTAGTAAATGCGCGG
>NZ_JALKVM010000137.1:0-2725 GCF_057440575.1 Johannesbaptistia floridana | reverse complement strand
TGGACTAAAGTCCAACTACGAACCCTTTTTTTTGGACTAAAGTCCAACTACGAACCCTTTTTTTTGGACTAAAGTCCAACTACGAACTTTTTTTTGGACTAAAGTCCAACTACGAACCCTTTTTTTTGGACTAAAGTCCAACTACGAACTTTTTTTTGGACTAAAGTCCAACTACGAACCCTTTTTTTTGGACTAAAGTCCAACTACGAACTTTTTTTTGGACTAAAGTCCAACTACGAACCTTATAACAAACTATTACGGCATCTCTAATAATTTTTTTGGAGGCAGTAAATCGTATCTATCCCATAGTAATGATATATGATTAGCGATGTGATCGGTGTTATCTGAAGCCCAAGCATTAGATCGCTGATCCTTGAGATTTTCAATTAGTTTATTAAGGTTCCATTCTTCACAGAGACTTTTGATATTCTCAGAACAATCATCCGGTTTTGTCTCTCTCACATACAATGCTACTGGAATGCCTGCATCACAGAGAACTCCCATAACTGCCTCTCTCTGTTTAGCTTTGAATGTCTCAAATCTTACCCCAATGACCTCTGGCGATCGCAATTCTTTATATAATTTTTTCCAGTTATCTGTAGAATGTTCTGGTAAATTTTGGAGAACTGTTTCAGTTTCTCGGCTTTTTAGTAGTTCACATTTCTCGCGCCAAAGTTGGGTTACTGGGTCATCTAAAGATTTGAACCTCTCAGTTATACGCAATGTAAACTCATATTCAACTCCTATAGGTAGGGATAGGGATTTGTTTATAGATGAACTATTTATCTCAAGCAATTCTAGAATAGTATCCTCCTTTGCGATTACGTCAAGGGGTAAAAAGACTTGAATTTGCATAACTCGGGATTTGTGTTGCTTCCAAGCTATACTCACTATTTCTTGCAAGTATTCAAGGAAGGATTTCTGGCTAATTTTGCGCTTGCCGAGAATCTTTTTATCGGCGGAGTTGGAGAGAGAACAACAAATTTGAATGTTATTTTGTTCTCTATTGTACTGATTAAGATCTTTGAGTAACCAACTCTTTGCTGTAAAGCCATTAGATTCTTTTTCAATACCTATCAGTAAACAAGCTTTTGGAGATGGCTTTGAAATATCTTGTTGAGTATTTTCCTGTTCTTGTTGCAACTCTTGCCAAGTGTTACCATAGGTTTTTCTGCCCCAATTTTGCAATTTTTCAAGAATATCTGTTTTCTCGGTTAGTTGAGAAGAATCAGGATTATTAATTTCTCTGATTAACAAGATAATTAAATTAGCCAAACAATTCTGATCAATTCCAGCGATTTGCTTGATTAGTTCTTCTAAATTATCATAGCAAACATCTTCCAGTATCAAATTACGTTTAATCTCCCTAAGTTGAGGAATGATATCTTGGTAAGCTGATTGAAAATAGTGGTCAATTTGTTGGTAATAATGTTCTAGTATTGTAACAACAACAATTTCCGGTTTTATAGCATTGATTTCTAATAAAAGTTCCGCAACTCTTATTATGCCAATGCCTCCTGGTGTTTCAGCCAACTTCATAAATGCGATCGCTTGTTCAGTTTGAGGCTTGTCAGAAGAAGGTAAAAGCGACGTCTTAACTTGAGAAACCCAAATTAACTTTTTAAATTGCGCAGAATTTAATCTCTCCAGAATATTCAAAAGTGTTAATTTACTCATCACTCACCTTTCGAGTCAAACGCTTAATCAAAGTAAGAATTATCTGACATTTCCTTTCTGGCTGCTGATGACAGTATTTTTCTCGTAACTCAAACTCACTTTCTAGAATTTGAACGCTTCTAGTTCTAATTGGTTCATGAATAACTTTTCTGAACATGAAATTGAATGTAACTCACATAACCATCATACATCTAGCTGGTACATCTAACACCAAAACTTCTTAGCTCTTCTAGACTAAGTATGATAAATTAATAGTTAAAGTGTAGGCTTTGATGCTTTGAGAAATTGATTTTTACAATGGTCTGTTTCAACTTCAAAAGCCTATATTGATGAAAATTGAGCTAATATTCTGCTTTTTAATTACTTATAACCTCATTTATCTATATTCTTACCTATTATAGTAACTTTACTTCTAGGGAAATAAAGATTAAGATATCAGCAAAATCATTATTATATCTTAGGTATTATGGATATTACTCTAGCTACTAAAAAACTAATCGAAACAATTCAACCCTTGAAGCTAAAATACACTGATTTAGCTTCTCAAACCTTTATAGACTTTTATTGTCAATGTCGTCAAGGTTGTGACTATCTTTTTCCTCTTTCTGTAAAAAATTCTGTGACTGTTTTACAAATCTTAGATTGGTTTTTGATTTCTGTAGACCAAGGTCGCCCTTATATTTTAGTTCAGTTGATGTGGAAAGATGTAATTGGTCCTACCCTCAGAGAATATCAAGATGATGAAAATATAGAACACAATTTAGAGACTATTTTCTCTCAACCTCAATTAAAAGAAGTAGTTCAAACCTGGGATTTAAAAAGACTCCCAGATGGTCAAGTTTTTTTAACTCTTAGAGAATTACTCCACGATATCAATGATATAGAACAAATGTGTCTCAAGACTGTTACTCAATAACATCTTAACAGGCGATCGCACTAGAGCCAATAGAGGTAAATTGTTGGGTTTCGTATTCCAAGGGCCCAACCTACAACCTACAGGCTACCTTCTTACTCATTACTTCAAAACTCATTACTTCAAAACTCATCT